>NZ_JBFUKF010000049.1:0-22243 GCF_056400985.1 Mucilaginibacter sp. P4_G9
AAACTGCAGATGTGCTGATTTCAAATGTGCAGATATACAGATGATTTTTTGATTGGTTCTGAATGGTTTTCTGAACCGGAATCCATTAACATGTCATATAGATTGAAAAGGAAGGTTTTGTACGCTTTATACATTGCTTTTTCATCTGCACACTTGCACATCTGAGATCTGCACATTTAACTATTGCTCCAGCGCTTTTTTAAACGCCACGTCGTTATCGTTCATCACTTCCTGAAAAGCGTTATCGCCCCATTTAAATCTTACCGCGCTGGCTTTTATAATGCTTTTGATGTAGTTTTTTGATAGCAGCAACTCGCGCGAATCCATTTCCTTTAAGGTTTGAGAAGCGTATAGGATAAAGTTATGGAGCTCATCATCACTTACCGAGTAACGTTTAATAAAGTCGTCGCCGGTTGTGTATTTATCCAGTGTTGGCAGCATCCTGTCTATCACGTAGGCCGAAAACAACTGCTGTTCGCTTAGGCTTTGCAATACCTGGGTGTTTTGTGTGGTATCGGCAGATACAAAAATATCGGGCATAATGCCGCCGCCGCTGTAAACCTTACGGCCACCCGTGGTATGGTATGATGATCCTTTAAAAACGGTATCGTTCCGGTTACTTTGTTCAGAAAACAACTCGCCTTTTCGCATACGCTGAGCAAGCTCGTTGCGGTAACTATCTAACCCCCCTTTGTATGATTTTTGTATCGACCGGCCGGATGGAGTATAATAACGTGCTACGGTTAAATTAACAGCCGAGCCATCGCCGAAAGGGAATTGCTGTTGTACCAGCCCCTTGCCAAACGACCTGCGACCAACAATAGTTGCCCTGTCCAGGTCCTGCAATGCGCCTGCCAGTATCTCACTTGCCGATGCCGAGTATTCATCTATCAATACAGTAACCTTACCCTGCTGAAAAGCGCCCGAATCTGTAGCAAAATAATCTGTGCGCGGTTCATGGATCCCTTTGGTGTATACTATCAGTTTGCCTTTACCCAAAAATTCGTCAGCTAATGATGTGGCCGCACTTAAATAGCCTCCACCATTACCGCGCAGGTCAAGCACCAGTTTGCTCATGCCATCAGCTTTGAGCTTTTTAAGCGCGTTGCGAAAATCAATATCGGTAGTGGCGGCAAACTTGCTGATTTTGATATAGCCTGTATTTGCGTTGGCCATATAAGCCGCATTTATACTACTGATATCAACCCGGCCACGCTTCATGATATAGGGCCTGGTACCTTTGCCATTTGTATTGGCTACATCCATAACTAAGGTAGCATTCTTTTCGCCCCTGAAAGCGTCATTAACCCTATCGGCGGTAAGTTTAGTGCCCGAGAATTTTTTATGATCAACATTAATAACTTTGCTGCCCACCGATAAGCCTGCTTTGGCCGCCGGGCCGCCGGCATAAACCTGCGTAATTATCAGCGTATCGCGCAGCAGCTGGTATTCAATACCAATGCCGTTAAAACCTCCTTCTAAACGCTCGTTGATACTTTGGGCCTGCTGCGGTGGTAGGTAAAGCGAATGAGGATCCAGGTTTTGAAGCAGTTCATTAATAGACGCTCCTTCAATGCTGTCAACGTTTACGCTGTCAACATAGTTTTGGCCAACAAGGTTTAAAACCTGCGAAAGCTTATCACTCCCGGAAAATGAAAAACCAAGGCCACGGTCGACATTATTCCTACTGATCCACAATCCAATAGTAACACCCATCAACAACAGAATCAGCGTCCTGAAAATTATCCCCGCAGTCTTTTTCATATTCAACAAACAAAGTTAATCAATGCTTAACCAATAATTTTTATCGGCAGCCTTTCATTTGATGTTTTTTACCGAATTTTGTTATAAATTATTTGATATTAATGGAAACCATCACCGAAAGGGAGTCGCATTATAATAACCTGGAGCTGCAATCAGTAAGAGAAATACTTGAAAACATCAACAAGGAAGATCAAACTGTGCCGCGGGCGGTTGCCCAATCATTGCCGCAAATTGAGAAACTGGCAACTGTAACAGCAGCGCGAATGAAGGAAGGTGGGCGTTTATTTTACATAGGTGCAGGCACCAGCGGCCGTTTAGGGGTGGTTGATGCTTCGGAGTGTCCGCCTACGTTTGGTGTTCCGTTTGATATGGTGGTGGGTATTATCGCAGGAGGGGACTATGCCATACGTAAAGCGGTTGAATTTGCCGAAGATAATACGGAACAGGCATGGAAAGACCTTTTGGAATTTAATATAAACGATAAGGATGTTTTAGTTGGTATAGCGGCATCCGGCACTACACCTTATGTAATTGGCGGGCTAAAAATGGCCCGGCAGCATCATATAGTTACCGGTTGTATAGTTTGCAATAGCGGTAGCCCGGTTGCAGCAGCTGCTCAATATCCGGTTGAGGTAGTTACAGGTCCCGAGTTTTTAACAGGATCAACCAGGATGAAGGCTGGTACTGCCCAAAAGCTGGTTTTAAATATGCTGAGCACCAGTGTAATGATACAGCTGGGTCGCGTTAAGGGAAATAAAATGGTTGATATGCAGTTAAGCAATGATAAGCTTATTAACCGGGGCACACACATGGTTATGGACGAAACCGGGCTTAATGAAGAAGAGGCCGCTGTTTTACTAAAAAAATACGGGAGCGTGAGAAGTGCGGTTGAGCACTATAACAATGATTAATTAATTTGCAGATAGGCAGATTTTAGATGTGCAAATGATTTTGACTTACATATTCTACAATCTGTATATCTGCATATCTGAAATCTGAAAAATGCACGAGATTGAACCATATTATCGCTGGAGAGACGATTACATCGCATCGGAAGATGAGTATTCGCCTTTTTATGCTACAGAATATAGCGAATTTGAATTTGATAAACAGGTGTACAATTACCTGCTGCATCCGCAATGGGATTCCTTTGGCTCTAACACGCTTTATATGAAAGTGCTTTTTGCCGACTATGAAAAGGGTTATACCATTATAGAATTTATTGGCGAATGGAACGATGCCATCAATAACGACATCATGATGCTTAAGCGCGAGATTCTGGAGCTGATGATAGACAATGGTATCAATCGATTTATCCTGATAGGTGAAAACATATTGAACTTTCACTCATCTGATGATTGTTATTACGAAGAGTGGTTTCAGGATGTTGAAGATGGCTGGATAGCTGGCATCAATTTCCGCGAACATGTAATTGACGAATTTAAACGGAACAATATCGATTACTACATCAACTTTGGTGGTCAGCTTGATGACCTCGGCTGGCGCAGCTTAAAACCTATACAGGTATTTAAAAAGGTGGAAGAACAGATGGTGAAGAGGCTGAATTAGAACAGTCCCACCCAACCCTCCGCGGTAGGGTGGGCTAAAAATAAACCAGCAAAAAGGCTCCCCGCCAACTGGCGGGAGATTTAGAGGGGTTCTTCAATACGCCTCATGTATCCACGTCATCACCCTCACCATTTCATTTCTGATCTCTTTTGTTGGCCGGGTAAAATTGTTGTTCATGAACGAGAAAGCCAGCCGCTTTCCTTTCCTGGTTACCAGGTAACCACTTTGGTTATAATTATTGGAGAGTGAACCTGTTTTAGCCCAAACAAATGCCTTTCCGCTATCTGTTTTATAGGCGTTTTTGATTGTTCCGGTTAATCCTCCCGCGGGCATCAGGCTATGCAAAAGCGAATCGTTTTTTACTTCGTCATCAATTTTACAAAGCAGCTTTACAATGCTTCGTGGAGTAAACAGGTTATAACGCGAAAGGCCCGATCCATCAACCCATTGCGGCGCGTCGGGCAGATCTTTGAAGAAATTGGCCTTAGCATAATTAATAACAGAGTCTTTATTTAGTGTATTAAACTTTACCGATGAGCAAACCAGCAGCAATTGTTCGGCAATAAAATTATCGCTGGGCTGCAGCATGCGGCGGTATACCGAATCGGCATTGGTATTATAAATTGTTTTTGCATTATTACTTATGGGCAGCCGGGCTAAGTAAACCGGCTTTTTCAAAGTATCCTCCAATAAAGCTTTAGTCAGCATATCACTCGTTTTCCACGGAACCTGTTGCTCAAATTTTGCAGGGATAGCCGTCTCGGGATAAACAAAATTATTGCTTAAAAAGTCTCTCTTTACTTTAAAACCTGCCGGGTGGTAATCTGCATCCCGGTTCAGGTACCTTTTAAAATAGTTGGGTTTCGTCTGCATATTTCCGTCATTATCGGCATACAACAGGGCTTCATTATCTTCAATTGGCAATGCAGTAATTTCAACCTGGTAATCATCATTATAATCATTCCATCCCCATCCCGGGCCAAAAAAATCACCGGTGTAGCCGGTTGTTGAATAGTATAGTTTTTTATTGCTGTTTTGTAAAAACTTCAGCCCGTTAATTCCTTTCAGGTCGCTGTGCAGGAATGACGGATCTCCAGTTCCCCAAAACACCAGCGAATCATTGCGCACTTCGTACTTAAGTGCCGGGATCGAATCGCCCAGCATTTTAAGGCAGGTATAAAAAGTAAACAATTTAGCATTTGATGCCGGGGTAAAATATTTGTCGGAATTTAACTCAAACACCATCTTTTTTTTGTCCAGGTCGTATAAAGCAAAACCTGTAAAATGATCATTGGAGATCTGCGAATGCGCAAACTGCTTTTTTATGCTTCGTTTATTTATTGAACGGCTTTGAATACTGCAACTCCCCAATAATAAAACGGAAATCATTAGCAGAAATGTAAATGTTGTGCTCCGCATAAATATTTATCTATTTAACCAATTAATGTTGTAAATTTAATATTACCAATTATACCAAATTGTTACTTAAGCTATTTCATAAATTAAAGCATTTTCGGGCACTGTGGCTAATGTGTTTACTTACATTTTGTTTCACATCGGTCTGTGCACAATACTTTGATCTTGAAACGCGTAAAAAAAAGGTGACCATCCCTTTTAAACTTGTGCGTAACCTTTTGGTAATAAAATTAAGTATTAATAATAAAGGCCCCTTTAATTTTATATTAGATACCGGCGTGGGGCTTATGATCATAACCGACCCCAAATTAGTTGATTCTATTAGTATCCCCAATAAACGCACCTTGAAAATTCCGGGCCTTGGCGAAGGCGCAGATGCCGAAGCTTATGTTACCTCGGCTTTAAATATTCAAATACCTGGTTTGGTAAGCTATGATGTAGCCGCAGCTATATTAAAAAAAGATCTTTTTAGCTTATCGGGCTATGCCGGGATGCCTATACATGGCCTTATTGGGTACGAGTTTTTTAATAACCTGGCCGTCAAGATCGATTTCCAGGATAGTACCGTTACTGTTTGCAGGCCAAAAGATCTCAAAGTTTTCAGAAAAGGTACACAGATACCTATTACTGTTGAAGACAGGAAACCTTACGTAACTGGGAAGGTTATAGTACATGGAGGTAAGGAAATTAATAGTAAGCTGGTTATTGACCTTGGTGCCGGACACCCGGTATCGTTAGAAAAGTTTATTCCGTTATATGGCCTGCCGCAGAAATTTATTTCGTCGGCCAACCTGGGCATAGGTTTAAACGGGCCTATAACCGGCTTTATTGCACGTTTAGACGCACTTGAAATAGGCAAGTTTAAAATAAAGGGAATCATATCATCTTTCCCCGATACAGACAATAACCAGACCCTTCTTTCGGTGCCCAGGGATGGCAACCTGGGTATTGGTGTGCTTAAACGCTTCTCGGTTATTTTGGATTATACCGGCAATGCAATGTATTTAAAGCCCAACAGCAATTTTAAAGAGCCCTTTGAACATGATATGAGCGGTATTGAATATTATGCGGCAGGTAAAAATCTGGAACGGATAATTATAAACCGCATTGAGCCTGGTTCTGCAGGTGACGAGATTGGGCTTGAAAGAGATGACGAGATAGTGGCCATAAATTTTAAGCCGGTATCAAAAATGAGCCTTGAAGAAATTGATGAGTTATTTAAATCAAGAAACGACAGGAGCCTGTTGCTCGATATTTATCATGATAAAAAGCTCGACAAAGTGGTGCTCACACTAAAACGCCGTATTTGATTTTTTTCTTTTTGTGTAATTAAACAATTACGGTTACTAAAAAGGGCAAACTTTTGTATAAGTTTACGTTTAAACTATAGTAATTAAATGAAGAAAAAACCATTGGCAGGTCAATATATACGTGGCGCTGCATTTATGTTAGCTGTTTTAGCAGCTTCCTGCGTCACTAAAAAACAAGCGGCAAACCAAACCTTAACTCTTAAAACCACTGCCGGTCCTGGTGGAACCACAACTACTGCCACCGTTAGCGGTGCCCCCAAAAAAGAAGGTATTAAGAAATTTAGCGACCTGATTACCGGTAAAATAAAAGCAGATAGCGGTCTTTTCAATACTTACAAGGTTGATGGCAAGTACTACTACGAAATTCCGGATTCATTATTAAACCGCGAAATGCTGGTGGTAACCCGTTATATACAAACGCCAACCGGCCTAAAAACATTTGGTCAGCAATATGGCGGAGAGGAGCTAAACAATCAGGTATGGAAATGGGAGCGTCACGATAAGCAGGTTTTTATTCGTGTTCCAAGTTTTTCTGTAAGGGCAGATAGTACGTCGGATATGTACCAATCCGTTAAAAACTCAAACCTTGACGCCGTTTTGGCCTCTTTTGATATAAAAGCCTTTAATAAAGATACCACCGGTGTTTTGATTGATGTGTCTGATTTTTACAATGGCGATATTGCGGCAATCGGTTTATCTGATGATGTAAAAAAGGCATATAAAATTTCTGGGGTTGATGCAACACGATCATATATTGATACCATTAAAAGCTTCCCGATAAATTTAGAAGCCCGCACCTTAAAAACGTACCGTTCTGGCGAGTCGCCTACCGATAACAGTAACGGAGCTGTAACTTTTGAGTTAAATACATCTATGTTATTATTGCCCAAAACACCTATGAAAGCCCGTATCAGCGATATAAGGGTTGGTTTTTTTGGCCAGCGCCAAACCGATTATGGTACCGATAAGCAAAAATCAGAAGTAACTGCCTATATCCACCGCTGGAAGCTGGAACCTAAAGATCCCGCGGCTTATGAACGTGGTGAACTTGTTGAGCCTAAAAAACAAATTGTATATTATATTGATCCGGCTACGCCAAAAAAATGGGTACCATACCTTATAGCAGGTATAAACGATTGGAATAAAGCTTTTGAAGCCGCCGGTTTTAAAAATGCAATTACAGGCAAAGAGGCCCCAACAAAAAAACAGGATCCCGAATTTAGCACAGAAGATGCGCGCTACAGCGTTATCCGTTATTTTGCTTCTGATGTTGAAAATGCCTACGGTCCTCACGTATCCGATCCGCGCAGCGGCGAAATACTGGAAAGCCACGTAGGATGGTATCATAACGTGATGAGTTTACTGCGCGATTGGTACCTGGTACAAACCGCAGCTGTTAACCCGGCCGCGCGCAAACCCCAGTTTACCGATGCACAAATGGGGGAGCTCATTCGGTTTGTATCATCGCATGAAATTGGTCATACGCTTGGTTTGCCACACAACTTTGGCTCAAGCTATGCTTACCCAGTTGATTCATTGCGTTCAAAATCGTTTACAGATAAACATGGCACAGCTCCGTCTATTATGGACTATGCACGTTTTAATTATATAGCACAACCTGGCGATGGTGTAACACATCTTTATCCTCAAATTGGCGAATATGATCTGTGGTCGATAAAATGGGGCTATAGCTGGTTCCCCGGCAACAAAACCGCAAACCAGGAAAAAGAGATCTTAGCCGACTGGACCACTAAAAAAGCGGGCGACCCCATTTATTATTTTGGCAGACAAGGAACCTCTATCGATCCGCGTTTGCAAAACGAAGACCTGGGCGATAACGCGATGAAGGCAGGCAGCTATGGTATTGCCAACCTAAAACGTATTTTGCCTAACCTTGAAAAATGGACCTACCAAAAAGGCGAGGGATTTGATGATGTGAGCGAATTGTATAATGAGGTTTTAGGTCAGTATTACCGGTATATGGGTCATGTGACTACCAACATTGGCGGTATGAATGAAAATTTTAAAACTTATGAGCAAAAAGGCCCCGTTTATGATTTTGTGAGCCAAAATCTGCAACATGATGCGGTTGATTTCTTAAATAAGCAACTATTTTCCACTCCATACTGGCTTATTAATAAAGCCGAACTAAGCAAGTTTGATAATGGTATTATGTACAATCGCATTAAAGGTCTGCAAATTGGCATGCTGGCAAACGTTCTTAATCCTTCAAGACTTGCCCGGATGTATGATAACGAGGCGAAAAATGGTACCGCAGCTTATACTGTAACCCAGTTACTGAATGATCTTCGCCCCGGGATTTTTGGAGCGGGCAGGCCCGATGCCTTTAAACGTAACCTGCAACGTGGTTATATTGAAAACCTTAGAAGTTTATTAACCGATGATTTCAGGGGCTTTCCTGGCTTTCCGCCGCAGGTACTGGCTTCTTTTGGGTTAACGCCTATTAATATGGCATTATCAGATATCAGACCTATGGTACGTGCAGAGTTAAAGAAAATTGATGCTGGTTTGCCAAAAGGTGGGGATGCTTTAACAGCTGCTCATTACGCCGATCTTAAACTCAGGATAAAAGAAGCATTAAATCCTACCAGGCCAATTGTTAACTTACCTGGCGTTGGCACTATCCGAACTATAAATGCTGATGAAATTATGAAGGAAATTAACGGTAACGGCTACATGAACTGCTGGCCAAAAACAAATGTGGATAACTAATTTGTTCTGATTAGTTAAAATTCTTCGCAAAAAAAAGACCTGCTTAAAAGCTAAGCAGGTCTTTTTTTTATATGGCATATGATAACGCCTTATAAGGAATGTTTTATTTCCTCAATAACATCCGTAATTAAGTCAGTACTATTTAAGCTGGCTAATGTTCTCAAAAAAAGCAACCTGCAGATCAAGCAGCGACTTTACATTTATTTTTTCGCCATAAGCATCAAAACAAAGAAATTTTGTGCTTTCAGGATGGTTTCTTTTGGCCTTTTCAAAAAAATTGAAGGTCTCAAAAAAGTAATGGTTTGTTGTAATATTATTTTTACCATTCGTTTGTGAGGCATTTAGCCTAAACCCTATTGCATCCATCCAATGGTGCACCTTGGCGTGTAAATTGTTGCTGATATTATTCATGAGGTAAATTTTTTTTAAGTATAACGAAAGTCTTTGGCTTTTTGTTGTTGCAATATTCAAACATTTTGTTTATTAAAATATTAGGTAACCCGGATATGCAAATACGGGCTGTTAACAAAAAAACTATTTGTGTCAATATTTTGTGAAACTAATTATCCACATATCCGTAAAACGTATTTATATACTACTTAAAATCATATTTTTATGAGAAGACTTCGACTTTTATTTACCGTTTTATTGGTTTGCACTATAAGTATGAATTCGTGCAAGAAAGATAAAACACCCGGACCAACCGGGGCTACCGGTGCTGATGGGGCACAGGGGCCAAAAGGAGACACTGGTGATACAGGAGCCCAGGGACCACAGGGAGCAACAACAGGCATACCCGGCCCAACAGGTGCAACCGGAGCAACCGGTGCCACAGGCGCAACCGGAGCCGCAGGGCCGCAAGGGGCTACAGGTGCAATCGGAGCAACTGGTGCCACAGGGCCGCAAGGAGCAACCGGCGCTACCGGACTACCAGGTGCCACCGGCGCAACAGGTCCTGCAGGCGCTACTGGAGCCACAGGACCGGCTGGCCCGCAAGGCCCCAGGGGAGCAACCGGCGCTACAGGAGCAGCTGGCGCTAACGGGGCAGCTGGCGCTAACGGGGCAACTGGTGCGACAGGAGCTACCGGACCACAGGGGCCCGCAGGAGCTGATGGGTCAACAAATATTAAAAGTTACATAATAACTAATCAAAACGTTAGTGCGGCAAGTGCTACCAGGCTTAACGTGCCGGCTATAACCCAGGAAATTGTTAACAGCGGGCTTGTTTTGGTATATTTAAGAGTAACAGGCACTACCAGTTTTTATTCTTTGCCGTTCGTCAGAATTACAAATAGCATATACCAATCTGATATAGGCGTAGGATTTGTTAATGTTATAGCTAATTTCAATTCACCGGGGTACGACTTTAAGGTAGTAGTAATACCTGGCGGATCGGTAACTACTTTACAGGTTACACATCCGGGCCTTAACTTTAAAAACTATAATGACGTAGCGTCAATACTGCATTTAAATTAACCTTATACACTGATCTTATAATTTACCAAGCTGGGCATCGCCCGGCTTTTTTTATTTAATATATGTAACAATAGTATGATTGATAGGTCTTTAGCTGCTCAATATGTAACAATTATATGTTTATTAAACAATTAACACTTTATAAGTTGAACATTTGCATCTTAATTGTGTCTATTTAAATTACAAAAAACACTTGCAAGCTAAACATACGTCATGAAACCCCTATTACTTTTTTTTAGCGTTATCCTTTTAAACATCACTGGCGCATATGCACAAACTACCCGCGATGTAAGCGGCGCCATTGCCGATACAACAAAGCAAACATTGCCCGGCAGCAGTGTTAAACTGGTAAGCAATACCGGCGATAGCACCCTCACCATTGCCGATGCAAATGGTAAATTTAACTTCCCGGGTGTTAAAGGCAGTAAAATAACACTCACCATATCGTCAATAGGCTTTACTGCTATTAAAAAACATTTTGCCCTTGATGATAATGATAAACCCATTGATCTGGGAACGATTATTTTAAAGGCCGAAACCAATGTGCTTAACCAGGTAAACATAGTTGGCGCAGCTAATCCGATTACGCTTAAAGAAGACACTGTTGTATACAACGCGGCAGCATATAAAGTGCGGGAAAATGCCCCGACAGAGGATTTGATAAAAAAACTGCCCGGCGTGGATGTTGACGTAAATGGAAATATTACTACACAGGGAAAGCAGGTTACCAAAGTGCGCATAAACGGCAAAGATTATATGGGGGGCGATGTGCAGAGCGCTACCAAAAACCTGCCCGCGGATATTATTGAAAATATCCAGATGATTGATGATTACGGCGACCAGGCAAATTTAACCGGCATTAAAACCGGCGACCCCACCAAAGTAATGAACATTACCATACGGAAGGATAAAAATTACGGATATACCGCCCAGGCTACCGCGGGAGATGGCCAGGACGCATTACCTCAGGACCAGGGCGTACCCAATAAAAACCGGTATATAGGCTCATTAAACGTTTTTAATTTTCATGGCGATCAGCAAATTGCTGTTCAGGGAAGCATCAATAATACCAATGTTAACACCTTTTCTTTCGGTACAACCGGCAGCGGTGGCGGCGGTGGTTTTGGCGGTGGCGGCGGCCGGGGTAATGCCGGGCGCGGCGGGGGCAACTCCGGTAGCCTGATTACAGCACAGAATGGTATCACCGATGCCAAATCAATCGGCGTGAACTTTCGCGATCAATGGGGCAAAAACCTTGGCGTATATGGAAGCTATAGCTTTGCTGATAATACCACAACAACCAATAACAATATCTTCCAGCAAAATACTTCGTCAGCCAATCCAAGTCAGCAGCAACAAAAAAGCCTCGAAAAGGATGAAAACATAAATCATCGTTTTAACTGGAACATGGAGTACAAGCCCGATACCGTGAACTACTTAAAAGTTACACCAACATTCTCCTACGGCGGTACAAACACCAATGAATCTGATGCCGTAAGCCTCACCCGGCAATCGGCAGTAACCTCGGCATACACTTCCACTACAAATGGCGATTCGCAGGCCCCAAATTATGGTATTACAGCGTTGTTTAACCATAGGTTTAAGCATCGCCGCAACTTAAGCATTTTTGCATCAGCAAGTTCGGCCCCAAGCTGGTCGTACCAAAACCCTGTTTATAACTACACGGTTTATACTGCTGATGAAACAAGGGTTCCGGATAACCAAACAATTAATACCTATAGCCGTACCAATAGCTATGGTATAAACCTATCTTATCTTGAGCCCTTAGGCAAGCGCTCTTACCTCGAGTTCAATTATGCGTTTAACCATGCTGTTACTATAAATAATAAAGAAACCGATACGTTAAGTAATACCGGCACATGGAATCAATACGATTTATTGAGTAACAAGTTTAACTACACCTTTACTACAAACAAGGTTGGTTTAAATTACCGCTTTATTGAAAAGAAATACAATTATACTTTTGGCCTTGGCGTGCAGCCTTCAACATTAGATGGAAATTCATTAACAGCGGGCATTCCACCAATACATAAAAATACCTTTAACATAATTCCTACCGCCCGTTTTATATACAACTACTCGCGAAGCAAAGCATTCAGCATTAATTATAATGGTTCAAATGCGGCGCCAACATTTAGTCAGTTGCAGCCGGTAGTAGATTTTTCAAACGCAACCTACCCGGTTGAAGGTAACCCCGAACTTAAACCCGCTTTTACAAACAACATATCCATCAGGTATAATAATTTTAGTTTTGCCACCGGTAATGTATTCTTTGCAAACTTCACATTCCAGAAAATCCAAAACCAGGTAGTAACCAATACCATTACCTCGAGCACATCAAACAGGATTTTTACACAATACTTAAACGCCGATGGCTTTTATAACTTAACAGGCCGTGTAACCTATGCCAAACCATGGGCCGAGCGTAAATACTCGCTTATTTTAAATGGTACTGCGCAGTATAACAACAACGTGGGTTATTTAACCAATGTTAATACAGATCCGCTTTTGGCAACGCCCGCAGAAATTACCGCGGCGCAGCAAAAAAACATTGCTAAAAACCTCGTCTTTACTCCCGAGGTACGATTTAGAGTTGATTTGACTAATATAATTGACGCGCAAGTTTTAACCAATTACACGGTTAACAATAGCAGCAATTCTGTAAAAAATAGCTTTAATGATGGCATTGCAAATGTAAGAACCTGGAATATAGGGCTTAATGGGAAAAATTATTTTGGCGATTGGGTATTTAGTTACGATTTTACAAAAGCAACCAATTATGGTTATGCATCAACTATCCAGGTAACCAACCCCAATATTTTAAATTTATATGTTGAGCGCCGCTTCCTTAAAAACAAGGTGGCTACAATCCGTCTTTCAGGATTTGATCTCTTCAATCAAAACACGGGCTTTACATCAACAACAACGGCCAGTTCTATTACACAATCAAGTGTTAACAGGCTTGCCCGTTATTACCTGCTGACCTTTACCCTGCGCCTGCAAAAATTTGCCGGTAAGGCGCCTACACAAGATATACGTGGCGAGAGGCAGCGCGGCGACCGCGGCGGTCCAGGTGGTGGAGGTCCCGGCGGCAGCGGTCCCGGGGGCCCTGGCGGTGGCGGACCGGGTATACCTCAATAGGCTTTAAACTAAAAGGCTCTATCTTTAACGGATAGGACCTTTTTAGCTTTGTTAAGTTGAATATTAATGCGTTACCAGCACCTTGTTTATTACATGCTCCAGTTCTTCCAGATCGAAAGGTTTGGCAAGATATGTTTGAGCCCCTGCATGGTTAGCCAGGATCTGGATATCGCTATTGGCCGAAAAATAGATCACGGGAATGTTTTTTAAAGCATCGGACTTTTTTAGGGTTTGCGTTGCGATAATGCCGCCGGCATCGGGGATCCAGTTATCCATCAGGATCACATCTGGCAAAATGCCCAATACTTTTTCGGTTATATTATTGCAATCGGTATAGGTATATACCTCCCAACCCTGTTCTTGTAAAATGTAACTACAGATAGAAAGGATGTCTTCGTCATCATCAAAAATGATGATTTTCTTAGTGGGTTTTTTCATTGGATAGCACAAGTGAAACTAAAAATTATTTTTAATAAAAACAAATAATTTAGCTTCTTGTTCCAACGGCCAAACTGTAGCTTCTATACCATAGCTTTGTGTACCAAACACACGTAATTTATTGGTTACTTAATAATTTACCGGTTTTTAATACAAAAACTATAATAAATTTACCAAACCAATTATTCGCCAGTCATTTAATCCTTTTTGTATAATGCATATGGCTTAATACTAAATCTATGAATAAATATATTAGTTCGGGTTTAATAATAACAGCGTTTTTTAGCGCAACAACCATCGCATCAGCTCAAAAAACCGCAACCGCCAATCTTTGGCTTACTAAAGCCGACAGATCTGTTTTGTTCGAAAAGCAGAAAGAAACCCTGAATTTTGAGACGGCCGGGGGTAATAATTTTACCATTACCGTTGATGATAAGCAAACCTACCAATCTATTGATGGTTTCGGGTTTGCCCTTACAGGTGGGAGCGCCATGCACATCATCCGTATGAGTGCCGACAGCCGCGCCGCATTATTAAAAAACCTTTTTGCTACCACCGAAAACAATATAGGGGTAAGTTATATCAGGTTGAGCATTGGTGCTTCTGACCTGAATGAAAAAGTTTTTTCATATGATGATATGCCAGATGGCCAAACCGATCCGTTATTAAAGCATTTTAACCTTGGCCCCGATAAGCAGGATGTGATCCCGGTAATGAAACAGATATTGGCTATCAATCCCCAAATAAAAATATTGGGCTCTCCATGGTCGCCTCCGGCATGGATGAAAACCAATAACGATACACGCGGTGGTCGCCTAAAACCCGAATATTGGAGTGCTTACGCCAAATACCTGGTTAAGTATATACAAGGCATGAAAGTGCAAGGCATTAACATTGATGCCATAACTGTGCAGAACGAGCCATTGCACCCCGGCAATAACCCCAGTTTATTAATGGTTGCCCCGGATCAAAGCGCGTTTATAAAAAACAATTTAGGTCCGGCATTTAAAGCGGCCGGCATCAAAACAAAAATTATTTTGTATGATCATAATGCCGACAGGCCCGATTACCCCATCTCTATTTTAAATGACCCGGCTGCCCGCAAATATATTGATGGCTCTGGCTTTCATTTATATGGAGGCGATATTGAAGCCTTAACTACTGTGCACAATGCCCACCCCGATAAGAACATTTATTTTACCGAGCAGATGGTAGTTGAGCCCGAGAATCAATCGACTATTGATATTGTATGGCCGGTTAAGCACCTTATTATTGGCGCTACCCGCAACTGGAGCCGCAATGTGCTGGAGTGGAACTTAGCTGCCGACCAGGATTACAAACCCTATACAGATAGGGGTGGCTGCCCATCGTGCCAGGGCGCGGTAACTATCAATAAAAACGAGGTAAAGAAAAACATTGCTTATTACGTTATCGCGCATGCCTCAAAATTTGTGCGGCCGGGATCGGTACGTATTGCATCCAACAATTCAGATAAATTATCAAACGTAGCCTTTAAAACGCCCGATGGCAAAAAGGTTGTAATTGTAGTTAATGCCGGCAGTACATCCCAGGATTTTAATATTCAATACAAGGGAAAAAATCTGGCTGCTCATTTAGATAAAGGGGCGGTAGGTACCTACATCTGGTAATTTTTAAATATAAACCTTTTATAATTTACACCATGCAACTCAAATCCGTTAAAAATATATTTTCTGCAAAGGGGCTATTGATGTTTGCCGCTGCTTCTTTTATTTCCATCCACATCCAGGCGCAACAAGGCTTTTTAAAAGCCGAGGGCAAAAAAATAGTAGACGAAAAAGGCAAAAACGTATTACTGCGCGGCATGGGCCTGGGTGGCTGGATGCTGCAGGAAGGGTACATGCTGCATGTGAACAAGGATAGCCGCCAATACCGCATTCGCGAACGGTTAGAGGAGCTGATGGGCCCTGCTGAGACCAAAGAATTTTATGATGCCTGGCTTGCCAACAATACCCGCAAAATAGATGTGGATTCGATGCATCGCTGGGGTTTTAATTCGGTGCGCCTGCCCATGCATTATAATTTGTACACACTGCCCATTGAAAAGGAGCCCGTTACCGGGCAAAATACATGGATAGATAAAGGTTTTAAGATGACAGATGCTTTGCTTTCCTGGTGCAAGGCCAACCACATGTATCTCATACTGGATCTGCATGCTGCACCCGGCGGACAGGGTAATGACCTGAATATTGCTGACCGAAATACGGATAACCCATCCATGTGGGACAGTGAGGCTAACAAACAAAAAATGATTGCCCTTTGGCATAAACTGGCCGACCGATATAAAAACGAATCTAATATTGCCGGTTACGACATCATCAATGAACCCAACTGGGGTTTCGACGATCCGGCAAATGATAAGAACGGGTTGAACGAAAAAAACAATGCACCTTTAAGAAAACTGATGGTTGATATTACAACTGCCATCCGCGAGGTTGATAAAAAGCACATTATTATTATAGAGGGCAACGGGTGGGGTAACAACTACAATGGCATATTACCTGCGTGGGATAAGAATATGGTGCTGAGCTTCCATAAATACTGGAATTATAACGATCAGAAATCGATTGAACGCATCATTAAAACCCGCGACCAATATAACATACCCGTATGGCTTGGCGAAACCGGCGAGAACTCAAACGTGTGGCTAACCGAAGCGATTGGCCTGTTGGAAAAAAACAATATCGGCTGGGCATTGTGGCCGCTTAAAAAGATGGGCAATAATAACCCTATCGAAATACCATCAAACTTAAATTACGATGATGTAACGCGCTACCTCAACACCGGAAAATTTAAGCCCAAAGAGAGCAACGTATACAGCGGAACATTAGAAATGGCAACCTATGCTAAACTGGAAAATGCCATTATTCACCATGATGTGATTGATGCCATTTTCAGGCAGCCTTTTACTACCGCTACAAAACCCTTTAAGGCAAATAAAGTAAGTAACGGTACTGTTATCAATGCGGTTGATTATGACCTGGGGCGTAACGGATACGCGTATTTTGATACTGATACTGCCGATTACCACGTATCAACCGGTAAGTACGGTAAAGGAAATAACGGTCATATTTACAGGAACGATGGTGTGGACATCAGTAAAGATTCTACTGGATATAACAGCTACTGCGTGAATGATATTGAAAAAGGCGAATGGTTGCAATACACGCTGAAAGTTATAACACCGGGTATATACTCAGTTAAGCTCAAGGTTGCATCAGCAGCCGATGATGGTAAATTATCGCTGAAAGTTAATGGAATAACTCAAACAATTGCAGTACCCCGCAGCGGCGGATTTAAAAAATGGCAGGTTATTACCTTAAAAAATATCCGCTTAAAAGCAGGGAGCAATAAGTTAAGGGTTTATGCGGATATGGGTGGCTTTAATTTCCATAACATGAAGTTTATAAACAGATAAAGAAGTTTTCGGCACAAGCATCATTCACTATTTGGTAAAAAGAATAAAATAACCCGATCAATAAATTAAAAAGCAAAAATTTAATTAAAAATATTCCTGTAGGCTGTGCAAATACTTTAGTTACTTTATAGTAGATTTGTTCTTAATCAATGGTAGTGAGGTAAACAAAATAGATATATTTTGTATCCCGTGACTATTGGCGACCTGAACCTTATTCTGCATTCCTATGATAGTGAGTACTTTACGCCTTATCTCTGAATATTTAAGTGTTGGAAATATTTGGCAAAATATAGCCTTTTATTCAATCTGTGCATTTTTATTAAAAATTTTAATGGTGGTACAGGTAGGGTTAAAAAAAAGATACAAGCAGAGTTAACTGTATCATTCTCATATTATCTAACTTCAATATTTTACGCTCAATTGAGCCAATCAACACTCATACGCCATTAATGTAGAAGCTAAAAGCAGAATGCACAAAGCTTTAAAGTAAAGCTAATAGATTGATTTTTCAATCTTATCTAAGCAATTTATGTGAATTTGATTAATAGATGCAATATAAACAGGAAATTGTGTTGTTACCCTGCCCAACCCTCTCTATCCAAACTCCTGAAGTGGATAGCCTCGGCTAAATGCTCCAGCTTTATTTCTTCACTGCCGGCGAGGTCGGCTATGGTGCGGGCTACTTTCAGGATGCGGTCATAGGCCCTGGCAGACAGGCCAAGCTTTTTCATGGCTTTTTTGAGCAGGGTTTGACCGGCGGCATCTATTTTACACAGGTCGCGCACCATTTGGGGGCTCATCTGGGCGTTAGCATGCAGGTCGGGGCGGTTACCAAAGCGTTCTATCTGGATCTCGCGGGCTTTTATTACCCGTTCGCGAATCTCCTCACTTTTTTCGGCCAGCCTGTCTGATGATAGCTCGGTAAAATTAACGGGTGTAACCTCGACATGCAGATCAATCCTATCCAACAACGGACCAGAGATCTTGCTCAAATATTTTTGCACCATTCCCGGCGGGCAAATACACTTCTTCTCCGGGTGGTTATAGTACCCACATAGGCATCCCTGTGAGAACATTTCTTTCACGCAGCAAGATAGTGAAAAAACCAAATGTTCCTCAATACAATAGCAACCCGCAACCTATCGGTGAACATATCAGAAAGAAGCGTATACAAAGCAAGATTGTGCAAAAAGTTGCAGCGGATCAGTTAGGGGTGGATGAAAATACTTTAACTGGTTGGGAGTTGGAACGTAACCAGCCCATGATGAAGTACTACCCGGCGATCATTTCCTTTCTTGGATATTATTCCCTGGAACACGAGACAGACAGTGTAGCAGGAAAACTTAAGCAGATACGATATTGTTACGGCCTCACCTTTAAGGAGTGCGCGCAACGACTGTCAATTTCCGTTGACGCAGCAATGCGGTGGGAACGAGGCAAACCTGTGGCGTATCTAAGCACAAGAAAACTAATCGAAGATGTGTGGCAACAACTACCAAACCGCCTGATGCAGCACCCCTCATAGGGGTGCTTTTTTGTGCCGAAAGAAGGCTGGCTTAATGGTTTTTGCTTATTGGCGAGTGTTACAAATGCTTAGGAGCCTAATTGTCATAGAAGACACCGCTGTTATGAGTGTCGGGATTGCTTTGCAAGAAGCTGGAACCTGTACGTTCATCAGTAATTTAATAAAGTATTTTTTAATTATCTTGACTTTAGACAAATATTATTAAGAATACCGCGTATTTTTAAATATTGTTTTGTATTTTCATCGAAATAAAACATATAAAATATGAACCTAAAAAACCGTATCGCGATTGTATTCGCACTATTCGTTATTGTTGGCATCGTGGCATGCACCAAACAGCAAGGCAGCAAGACTTCCAAAACCCCAGAAAGATTCCTGACAGATGCCCAAGTTACCCAAATCGGCTCGTTACATAACGAATACCTTTCTAAGTTGTTTACCTCTAAGCGGATCAGCATCAATGCACTTGGCACCTATTCAAGTTCGCAAAAGATTCAATCGCTTCACTTCGCACTCATGGACTTAAGCACTCCTGGTGTAAGTGACGCGCAGAAGGACAGCATGGTTAGCCAGCCGCAAATGAGCCTTGACTCGATCAAGGCGTCCATGGCAGACCCGCAAGCTTCAGCCATAATTGACGAGGCGACAAGCGACTTGGACAACATGCAAGACGTAGCCAGTCTTAGCACGCAGATTGCAGGACTGCAAAGCAAAGCCAAGGCGACCCTAACCGGAAGTCACCTTGACGTTGTATTAGTGTATTTGGAAGTTATGAACAAATCTTCGTACTTTTGGTCATCGGCTGACATTGGTGGCTCGGGAGAAGGAAGCACGGTATTGCAAAGCTTAAGGGGTACGAAAAATGTAGACGGCTTGAAATCCAATAAGGTCTCGACAGCCCGGAGAATCGTTGCGGCTGACGCGGCAGGAGCGGCGTCAACTCTGATAACCTCGGCATTCTTTGCAGCGTTTACAGGTCCAATTGCCCCTGTTTCATTTTTCGTTGGCGTAGGTGTTGGTGCGGCCGTTAGTTCAGGTCTTTCCGCACTTGGAATATAATTAAATTATCATCAATATGCACATGACAAAAACACTTCGAGTAATTATATACATTGCTATATATGCTTTCGTATCGGCAGGATTTTTGGCGATGAAAATATATTTCAAAGTTGAAGACGGCCATTCGTATAATATAAGTGAATTCAAGGCTGATATTCCCGGATCATTAATTATGGGACTTGTGCCCATGTTGATTCCTATAGTATTTTATTACTCCGTAACAAAAAGACGGAAGAATACAAATATACCTGTAATATAGGTGACGTCTTTATAAAAGTAAAAAGCCGCTTCGTTTATGTACGAAGCGGCTTTTTTATGATGCAAAAAAAACACCCTTCGCATGAAGGGTGATAGAAATCGCATTATATACCTTGATGCCATACCTCCTCGATGTCTTGGGTCATGGCTTTTTAATAAACCCTGCTGTCCGAAGTCTCCGACTACGGACCACTATGCCTTGAGACTCTGTCTCAACTATAATTATCCAGCCCAACCCTCTCTATCCAAACTCCTAAAGTGGATAGCCTCGGCTAAATGCTCCAGCTTAATTTCTTCGCTACCGGCAAGGTCGGCTATGGTGCGTGCTACTTTCAGAATGCGGTCGTAGGCCCGGGCAGACAGGCCAAGCTTTTCCATGGCTTTTTTGAGCAGGGTTTGACCGGCGGCATCTATTTTACACAGGTCGCGCACCATTTGGGGGCTCATCTGGGCGTTGGCATGCAGGTCGGGGCGGTTGCCAAAGCGTTCTATTTGGATCTCGCGGGCTTTTATTACCCGTTCGCGGATCTCCTCACTTTTTTCGGCCAGCCTGTCTGATGATAGTTCGGTAAAATTAACCGGTGTAACCTCCACATGCAGATCAATCCTATCCAACAATGGACYAGAGATCTTGCTCAGATACTTTTGCACCATCCCTGGTGGGCAAATACACTCCTTCTCCGGGTGGTTATAGTACCCACACGGGCAGGGATTCATACTTGCCACCAACATAAAACTCGAAGGATAATCAACTGTGAATTTAGCTCTTGATATAGTTACCTTGCGTTCTTCAAGCGGCTGGCGCATCACTTCCAGTGCACTGCGCTTAAACTCCGGTAATTCGTCTAAAAACAAAACGCCATTGTGGGCCAACGAAATTTCGCCGGGTGCCGGGTTGCTTCCTCCGCCTACTAAAGCCACATCCGAAATGGTATGGTGCGGACTCCTAAAGGGCCGTATGGTAACCAAAGCATCGGCGGCGGCAAGTTTTCCGGCTACAGAATGAATCTTGGTTGTTTCCAATGCCTCATACAAACTCAGCGGAGGCAAAATGGAAGGCAGCCTGCGGGCCAG
Source organism: Mucilaginibacter sp. P4_G9 (assembly GCF_056400985.1). Lineage (NCBI taxonomy): Bacteria > Pseudomonadati > Bacteroidota > Sphingobacteriia > Sphingobacteriales > Sphingobacteriaceae > Mucilaginibacter > Mucilaginibacter sp. P4_G9. The sequence goes on from NZ_JBFUKF010000049.1 coordinate 21,242, forward strand.
CATGGTTTTGCCTGCCCCCGGCGGACCGATCAATATTACATTATGGCCTCCCGCAGCGGCAATTTCCAATGCGCGTTTAATGTTTTCCTGTCCCCGCACCTCGCTAAAATCGCTGTCGTAATTACAAAGGCTATCATAAAACTCCTCCCGGGTATTCACTACCACTTGTTCCAGTTTAACATCGCCATTAAAAAAACCAGCCACCTCTTTGATGCTTTCCACACCATAAACTTCCAGATCGTTTACTATGGCAGCTTCGCGCGCATTTTGTTTGGGGAGGATGAACCCTTTAAAGCCATCCTTGCGGGCCTGTATGGCAATAGGCAACGCGCCTTTAATAGGCTGTAGGCTACCATCAAGAGACAGTTCGCCCATGATGATATACTTATCCAGGTTCTCGGCATCTAACTGGCTGGAAGCGGCTAAAACGGCGGTGGCAATGGTAAGATCGTAAGACGAGCCTTCTTTTTTAATATCTGCAGGAGCCATGTTCACTACCACCTGCTGCCTGGGCATCCGGAAACCGCAGTTTTTTAAAGCCGAATCGATACGGAAATAGCTTTCTTTTATGGCCACATCGGGCAGGCCAACTATAAAATATTTAGTACCCGCTGCAATATTTACCTCAACTGTTATGGTGATAGCCTGAATACCATAAACCGCACTGCCAAAAGTTTTAACCAACACTATGATAAAGTTTAATCAAAGCGAAAGATAAAAATTTTTAATTATTGTATAGGCACAATATATATAAATGACTTTAAGGGAAAATATTCATCCCCCTGTAAGGCGCCGTTCTTAAATATATTATCTTTTTCTTGGAGGTATCAAAATCATCTCTTGCAAAATAGGATACAACGCTTTAAAATAATAAGCCCTTAAAGTAAACGGAGGGTTAACTTTAAGGGCATAAGGCAACAATGTTTTATAAAGGGTTAACTTTAAATTCGAAATTTGATCATCAGATACTGTTTACAAAAAGGAAAAAAATGCAGGAAATTA
>NZ_JBFUKF010000050.1:0-21963 GCF_056400985.1 Mucilaginibacter sp. P4_G9
TCCAATACCTGTTTATCAGTACGCGGCGACAAGCAGGCATAGGCGATTTTATTTTCCCTATCCAGCACCATACTGCCGGTGCCCTCCAAAAAACGGTGATCTGCCTCAAAACGACTAAGATCTATTACATGGGCAACTTTAAATTTGTCTTCAAGGGTGGCTATAATATCTTCCCGTCGTTCCAGTCTTCGGTTTTCGGCCTGCATGGGGTATAGGAAAACGGTGCCGTCATTATGGAATGATACCCAGTTGTTGGGGAAAATAGAATCGGGTGTATACGGCTGCGGGGTATCGTTCACTACAGTAACGCTTACGCCATGATGCTCCAATGTTTTTACAAAGTGATCAAATTCTGTGAGGGCCTTATCCTGCACAGCCTGCTGATCGGTGTTGCGTTGCTGAAATGCATTGCTTTCGGCAGTTTCTTCATTAAACCCGAAGTTTACCGGGCGAATCATTAATATATTGCTGGTAGATTGATTCATTTTTTTAGTCATTTATTTTGTCTGAACCGGAGTTAAACGAATTAAGGAATTTTTCGAATTTAAATGCAGCTGAAATTCTGGTCATTCATGAATTCGTTTAATTCAGGTTCAGACAACCTTATCTCTTAAAAGTGGCATGCTCATACAATGGAAACCACCGCGGGCCCTTGAAAGTTCTGCCGATGGCATTAAAATTAATGTATCGGTTAAAGTTTGTGGGTCAAGCTCTCCGGATTCAAATTTTTGGAGCAGGTCGTTCACCCGTATTACCTCAAAGCCGCTTTGTTTAAAGGCTTCAACAGTTTTGTCGTTACGGTCATAGCCTAAAACTACACCATCTTTTAATGCAAGCAGGTTGCAGGAGTCGGTCCATTGTTCACGGGCATCAAAAGGGAAGGTGTTATTACCCGAATAGATGAACTGTGTTTTCCCGCTGCTTTGCAGGTCTTTTTCGCTTATGTCTGATAGCAGGTCTTCGAGGCAGGCAATTGTTTTTGGTTTTTTCCCTTTCCTGAACTGAACTATCTCTGGCTTTTCCTTTGATTTTTTATCGGCGAACCATGACATTGGCTCTTGCTCTTCCAAAGGCGCCTCGGCAACGGCCAGGGAACGCAATAACACCCAGGTATTGCGCTTAACCTGTGTAAACACGGTATCAATGTGCATATAATCGCGCTTATGCGGAATTTTTACAATAGTTACCTTTTTTACCACATCATTGTCAAATAACAACTTAATGGCTTCATTGGCCCCGCTGATAGAGGTGCGCTCGCTGCAGCCTATTAACAAATGCTGCGGACTAACCATCATTACATCCCCGCCCTCTAAAGTAGTTTTACCCTGGCTATCTTCTCCGGGGCGTAAAAAATGCTGGGCCGTTTCCGGGATCTCTAAAATATTATTCTGATAATCAGCAAAGAGCGGGTGATTGAAAAATATGTACCGCATCAATAAGGTTTCGCGGAAGCGGGCTTTTTTGGCCGGCTTGTTCAGCAACATGAAATTGTTTACAGCTATACCCAAATCCCGTGAAAAAATAAGGTTTGGAATAGGAGCGAAGATCATCTCTTCGTTACCTAATGATCCTGATATGAATATTTTGGCCAGCTCTACAGGGTCGGTATCTATCAGTTGTTGTTGCAGGCGGTAGTTGCAGCTCTCGATGGCGCAAACAGATGCCACCAGTTTTTTGCGGATATCCGGCTGCTGTAAAATATCGGCCAGCAGGGCCTGTATTTCGATGACTTTGCTTGATGCGTGGAAGTTTTCATTATCGGGTTTAAAAAACAGGCGGTCGTAATCGTTTTCAACCTGTTGTAGTTTACCCTTTATCTTACCCGGATCTAAAAAATAGAGTAATAGCTTTACGTAATAATCGTACTCGTTGCGGCGCATGGTATCCAGGTGTACAATATCTTCAAACAGCCAGTCCTGGGCTTTTGAAGGTACAACTTTTCCCAAACCGCTATCGGGGCTATGGATAAGCAGGGTACGGAGGGTGCCAATTTCGGAAGTTACATCTATTTTAAAATCTTGATTTGTAAGTGTCATAAACGAGGATAATCAAACACAAATCTATCAGAAATTAACTTAGAAAAGATAGTGGGTAGTTAAAATTGATACTTGGGTTTATATAAAAAGAAATATTGATTATAATTGAATATGGAAACAAAATCAGAGCTGACGTTTGCGGAAATATTAATTGCCATTCGGGAATTATCTGAAGACCAGCGTGCGATTTTGAGGGAGGAGTTAAGAAAGCCTCTCATTAAACCAACCCCAAACGCTGAAAAACTTATGCCAGGCGAGCTAACTGATTTTCAAAAACTACTTTTAAACGGACCGGTGATGACCGATGAACAATATGCTGAATTCAGGAAAAGAAGAAGATGGAAATAAGAAAAAGTAACGATTAAGTCTTTACTAATTATAGTCGGGTTTATCAGACCTAAAACAAAAATATGTCACAAGAAATATCGAGCTTTTGGAATTGGTTTAAAGACAATAGCAAGCAGTTAGCAGCTTTAAATGCACCCAATATTGATGAGGATGAAAAGGATCTTTTACTTGACGCGATGTTGGAGGTTTTACATCTATATTGCGACCAATTATACTTTGATATAGGAGGGGAGCATGGCGAAGCCCAGGAACTGGTTATTACAGCAGAGGGAAAAGTCGATTACTTCGACAAGGTAGAAGAGTTAATTAGTGCCGCCCCTGAAATCCCAGGCTGGTCATTTACTGCATTTATGCCACCTCGGGATTTAGAATATACCAGCATTTTTGAAGATGTGGAGCTCAAACCATTTGAAATGTGGTTTTTGCCGCTCAATAATAACAAGGAGCCAAAATCAATAGGGCTAAGGATTTGCCTGCCCAACTACGAGTTGGTTAACAATAGTAAGTGGTTGAAGGCCGCTGTGTATAAAGTGCTTGATACTGTCTTGGGCGAAAAAGTATTTGCGTTAGATGTTGGTTATATAGAAATTGAAGGGATGCCGCCTGGCAAGCCTGAAGATTTCGGGTTAATTGAATTTGAAGATTTGTTGGGTTTTGTTAAATGGAAAAAGAAAAAGCTTGCTGCTTTATAAAGTCTTAATACTCCGCTTAAATTTATTACAGCCAGTATCCCCAATTTAATTAATTTTGCCGCATGGATTTTATTATTGATGCGGCCGTTAAAGCAATTAAACATCTGTACCAAACAGATGTGGCACCGGCAGCTATAGGCTTACAGGAAACCCGTAAAGAATTTGAGGGGCAAATCACCATAGTTACTTTTCCGTTCACCAAATTCTCGCGTAAAGGGCCCGAGCAAACGGGTGCCGAAATAGGAGAGTATCTTAAAAATGAATTGAAGGAAGTATCTGCTTTCAATGTGATTAAAGGCTTTCTGAATATTTCCATAAGCGATGAGTATTGGATAGGTGAGCTTTATAATAAAATCTTGCCGGATGATTTCGCGTTAGCAAAACCAAACGGACAAAAGGTAATGGTGGAGTATTCATCGCCTAATACCAACAAACCACTGCATTTGGGTCATATCCGCAATAACCTTTTGGGTTTTTCTGTGGCGCAAATATTAGCTGCAGCCGGTTACGATGTTGTTAAAGTAAACCTGGTGAATGATCGTGGTATCCACATCTGCAAATCAATGCTGGCCTGGCAAAAGTTTGGCAATGGCGAAACGCCGGAGTCATCTGGTTTAAAAGGTGATCATTTGGTAGGTAAGTATTATGTCTTGTTCGATAAAGCTTATAAAACCCAGATAGAGGAGTTAAAAGCCGAAGGCCAAACCGAGGAAGAAGCAAAGAAAAACGCGCCGTTTATAAAAGAAGCGCAGCAAATGCTGCAGAAATGGGAAGCAGGCGATGCCGAAGTAATAAACCTGTGGAAAACCATGAACGAATGGGTTTATGCAGGATTTACCGAAACGTATAAACAACTTGGTGTTGATTTTGATAAATACTATTACGAATCAAATACCTATTTATTAGGTAAGGATATTATTGAGGAAGGTTTGCAAAAAGAGGTTTTCTTTAAAAAGCCGGATGGTTCTGTCTGGATCGACCTTACTGCTGACGGGCTGGACGAGAAACTGGTTCTACGTTCTGATGGTACATCGGTTTATATTACCCAGGATTTGGGTACTGCTCAATTGAAGTACAACGACTTTCACATGGATAGATCCATCTATGTAGTTGGTAACGAGCAGGATTATCATTTTAAAGTGTTGTTTTTGATCCTGAATAAGTTAGGCAAAGCCGGTGCAGGCGGCTTGTTCCATTTATCATACGGAATGGTTGATCTTCCATCAGGAAAAATGAAATCGCGTGAGGGAACGGTAGTAGATGCCGATGACCTGATGGCAGAAATGGAAACTACTGCAAAACAGCAAACCGAGGCCATGGGTAAGGTTGACGCTTTTACAGAAGAGGATAAGCTTGCTTTATACCATACTATTGGCATGGGGGCGCTTAAATATTTCCTGCTGAAGGTTGACCCTAAAAAGAGGTTGTTGTTTGATCCTAATGAATCGGTAGATTTCCAGGGACATACAGGGCCATTTATCCAGTACACTCATGCGCGTATTAAATCCGTACTGAGCAGGGGCGAATATCAGCCCAATAAAAATATCGAAATAACAGAATTGTCTGGCGTTGAACGCGATCTGATTGTTTTGCTAAGCCAATTTCCAACTGTAATAAAAGAGGCAGCCAATGGTTATAGCCCGGCAGTTATTGCCAATTATGTTTATGAGTTAGCCAAAGCGTACAATAAATTCTACCACGAAAAATCAATATTGCAGGCCGAGGATGAAGTATTGAAGCAGTTCCGCCTGCAGCTATCAGCATCATCAGCCAAAGTTATCAGCAAAGCTATGGCGCTGCTTGGTATTGATGTGCCGGAACGGATGTAAAAGCCCGCTAACCCCCTGAAGGGGGAACAATAGCTAATAATAATGAAGTCCAATTTTTTTGATCCGCGCTTTGTTGTATAAGTTGATTCTCCTTTAAAACTCCCCCTTCAGGGGGCTGGGGGGCTACCTCCAATGACCTCTATGCCATGCATAGCCCCGGCGAACGGGATGCCAGTAACCTTGTACGTAAACACGACCGGCACGGGGCCTTGCATAATAACCATTTATGTAAACGTATCTTCCGCTGCGCCAGGCCCATTCACCAGGTACCCAATAAGCACCGGGGTAGGGAGCAACCGGGCGTACGTATACAGGTTCGGCGGGGCGATCGGCAACATAGTAATCAGCTGCGCATGATGTAAAAAGTGAAGCAGTAAGGGCCAGCACTAATCCTGATTTTGCAATTGTTTTCATCTGTAAAATGTTTAATAATTAAATTACTTACAGCATTTTTGACAATTGCAATAATTATTGGTTTAATGAAGTTTTGGTGAATTTATCGGCAACTACATGATCCTTGCTGCCTGTTGTATACTTGTAAAAGCCGCTGCCGCTTTTTATTCCCCGGTGGCCGGCCATAACCATATTTACAAGCAAAGGGCAGGGGGCGTACTTTTGGTTGCCGAAACCATCGTACAAAACTTTTAATATAGCCAGGCAAACATCTAATCCAATAAAATCGGCTAATTGCAGCGGACCCATGGGGTGAGCCATGCCTAATTTCATTACGGTATCAATTTCTTCTACACCGGCTACACCCTCGTACAGGGTATAAATGGCCTCGTTAATCATGGGCATTAGTACACGGTTGGCCACAAAACCGGGATAATCGTTTACCTCAACCGGATCTTTATCCAGTGTTTTGGCCAATTGCATAATGGTTTGTGTAACCTCATCGGTTGTGGCATATCCCCTTATCACCTCCACCAGTTTCATAACCGGCACAGGGTTCATAAAGTGCATACCTATTACATTGCCGGGGTTTTTGGTTACGGCGGCAATTTCTGTTATGGATATGGATGATGTATTAGATGCCAGGATCGCCTCATCGGCACAAATATCGCTGAGTTGTTTAAATAGCTTAAGTTTTATTTCACGGTTTTCGGTTGCAGCTTCAATAATCAGGTTGGCAGTGGCAGCTCCTTCTCTTATGTCGGTATAAGTTTTTATCCTGCTTAAGGTATTCGCTTTGTCCTGTTCGTCAATGCTGCCTTTTTTTAATTGACGATCGAGGTTATTGGTTATGGTTTGTATAGCTTTATCTAATGCAGGGGCGTTAATATCTACCAATGATACCTCGAAACCATGTTGTGCAAAAACATGGGCAATGCCGTTACCCATTGTTCCGGAGCCAATAACAGTTATATTTTTCATCGTTTACCGGGTTATATAAATGCTAAGTTGGGCTAAATTATTTGCTTTGCCAAGTATAAATCAGGGTTAAAAATTGATAAGCGCCGTGGCCTTAATGATCGATTTTTTATTGATGGGATCATACACCGGTATCTGCCCAAGTTCGGTGAGGCCGGAGTAATTAATGATATAGCTTTTTGAATAAATATCCTTCGCGCCGTTAAATACTATACCCATAACCGGAATGTTATACACTTTAAGGGCATGTAATGACAGCAAGGTATGGTTGATACTGCCAAGGTAGTTTTGCGATACTACAATCACCCTGGCGTTGAGCTGCCTGATAAGGTCGATCATTAAAAAATTATTATTAAGCGGAACCATTAACCCACCGGCTCCTTCTATTACCAATTGGTTATCAGTTTGGGGCAAAGTAATGTTTTGGATATCGATAGTAATTTTATCTATAGCTGCCGATTTATGGGGCGAAAATGGCTGGGTTAAACGGTAAGCTTCGGGATGAAACCTGGTAGTTTTATTAGATACAAGGCTTTTAACTTTTAAAGTGTCGCTGTTGTCCAGATCGCCCGATTGAATGGGCTTCCAGTAGTCGGCCATTAATTTCTCGGTTATAACTGCCGATACGATGGTTTTACCTATCCCGGTGCCAATGCCGGTAATAAATATAGGTTGTTTAACGGGCATTAATAAAGTTGTTTATAGTATTGGTAAGCAAATTTAATTCATTTAATGTATTAAAGCTATGCAGGCATATCCTTATTCGCTCGGTTCCCGCGGCTACTGTGGGGCTCAATATCGGCCTTACGTCTAAACCGGCCGATTGTAAAGTGTCCGCCATTTTACGTGCATTATCATTGTTTTTTAAAATAATACATTGAATGGCACTATCACTTTGAAGCAGGGGGGTAGCTCCTGATTGTTCAATGTGCTCTTTAAATACGGTGATATTTTTTTTTAGGCTGAGGATCTCCTCATCTGAAGAGTTTAACAGCTGATAAGCCATTTTTATCGATGCTAAATTATGGAAAGAAGGGGCGGTGCTATAAATAAATGGCCTGGCGAAATTAACAAGGTATTCCCTGAGCAGGTTACTGCCCAAAACAACGGCTCCGTGGCAGCCCAAAGCTTTACCAAAGGTGACTACCGAGGCAAATACCCTGTTTTGCAAACCCAGCGCATTCACCAATCCTTTTTTATATAAGCCAACTGCATGTGCTTCGTCAACAATTAAATGAGCGTTGTATTTTTCTGTAATATCAAGGATCTCCTTTAAGGGTGATGAATCGCCGTTCATGGAATAAATACTTTCCACAATTACATAACAGTTGCCTTTAGATAGCTTTAATTTGGCCTCCAGGCTCCCGGTGTCGTTATGCCTGAAACTATACCGGTTGGCATAGCTTAAGCGCGCTCCGTCAATGGCAGAGGCATGTATCAAATCGTCAAGAATAATGGTGTCGCCGCGTTGTGCCAGGGACGACAGCAGGCCGAGGTTGGCATCGTAACCGGAGTTGAATAGTAAACCCGCGTTATAGCCATGAAATGTGGCTATTTCCTGTTCCAGACTTTCGGCATATTGAAGGTTACCCGAGAGCAACCTTGAGCCCGTGGAGCCATTTAAACTTAAGGGGTGTTTTTTAACTTCTGCCTCAATACGTTCTTTTAAAACTACCGACCGGGCAAAACCTAAATAATCATTCGAGCAAAAATCAATAAGGCTATTTTCGGGCTTTAGTGTTCGGTATATCCCAGATGATCGCCGTTCATCGAGTTTGTTTTGAAGGTATTTGCTGGCTAAAGTCAATGTATATTTTTTGTGTAAAAATAAAAAAAGCGGCTCATCGCCGCTTCTTTTGTCAGATTAATTTTGGGAGCCGCCGCCTCCGCCGCCGCCCTGTCTCATCCTGTCCATCATATCTTTTTGAATTTTATCAAAGGCAGTAGCCTGTTCAGGTGTTAAAATGGCTTTAATTTTATCGTTGGTAGCTTTTCTCATTGGCATCATGGCGCTTCGCATGGCTTCCCTGTCGCCATTGGCGGCAGTTCTTACACTATCCATTTTAGTTGCCTGCTCTTTGTATACAGCCGTTACCTTTGTGGTTTGATCGTCAGTTAGCTTTAACTGTGTTTGCAGATCTTTAGCCCTGTCTTCGGGGCTCTTTCTCATACCACCACCTTGTGCATGGCTTACTGCTGCAATCCCCATCAGGAAACAGCACATCAACAGAAATTTTTTCATAGCTCTTTTAAATTTATTTACGTTTTAATTGTATGATAAAGATATATCGTAAAGGTTTAAAAAAGCTGATGTAACTTAATTGTTGCTTTGCTGTAAGTTTGATATCGAACGCTGCATCTGGGCCATCATATTGGTCAGGCTTTCCATGGTAGGCTCGGGTGTTGGCTGTGGTAACTGGGTTGATATATAGCCTTTTGCCTTCCATATCTCCAATACGTCCTCTCCGTTTATTTCGTAAGGTTCGTAAACCGGGTTATCTGATATCAGCTTTAATTTTTTATGGTCTTTAAATTTGTTACCAATACGCTTGTATACAACACCGTCATCTTTTGATATTACTACGTAGGTTTCGCCTGGTTTAACATCTGCCCAGTTTTCCAGGTATTCGGCTATAATGATATCGCCGGATATAATAGGCAGCATCGAATCGCCTTTTATTTCAAAGGCCCGATAAGTACCCTGTTTAAACATGGGCAAATAAAACTTGGGCAGTTTGGCAACATATTCCGGATCGGCGTAACCGTTTAAATAGCCGGCGCTGGCTTTAAGCGGTACCATTTCAATATTTTCGTTATCCTCTTTATCAACAGAAATACTCAATACGCGCAGGTTGGCAGGGTTACCTTTAGGCTTTGGAGCCCATTTTTCGTTGATAGTTTCGTTAATAAAATCATCAATGCTAATGTCAAAGTATATTGCTAATGCTTTTAGTAACTCGTATTTTGGCTCTGCACGTTCTTCTTCGTAAGCTCCTACTAATGAACGTTTTATACCCATTTCGTCAGCGAATTGCTGTTGGGTAATTCCCTTCTTTTTGCGAAGGAACTTAATATTTTGTGAAATTATTGACATAAAATTTGCATTTGCTAAATTTATTAGTAATTTTATGCTCATAAAGTTAGTAATATTTATTCATTCACCAAAATTTTTATCAAAAAATGAAACGTTTTGTATATATCATCACCGACAGAAACAGGAAAAATCTACATGTAGGCTTATGCTCTGACCTGGTAAAAACACTGCAGTTTTACAGCGATATGCCGACTTTGTTTTTTGACAGCGCGCAGCAGCTTAATCGCTTAGTGTATTTTGAAGAAATAAATACCGAGGAGCAGGCCATGGAGCGCTTTAAAACAGTAAGTACTTTTACAAGGCCTCAAAAAGAAAAAATGATCAGACCTGTTAACCCCGACTGGGTAGATCTGACCATTGGTTTAAAGTTCGAGAGCGGGGTTCGTGTAAGGCCACAATTACGCCCATCGGTAAATGCTAACAGGAGAACTATTGCTTTTTAATAAATTTTAAAGCGCCCGAGTTCATGCAATATCTTTTGCCGCCGCGGTTGGCAGGGCCGTCGTCAAATACGTGACCAAGGTGCAAGCCCGTACTTTTTTCGATAACCTCATCCCGGCTCATGCCGTAACTGTTATCGGTAACTACGGCAACTTTTTTAGGGTCTACGGCTTTTACAAAGCTTGGCCACCCTGTACCGCTATCAAATTTATCCTCAGAGCTGAAAAGTACTTCGCCTGTGGCAGCGCTTACATAAACACCCTTTTCATGGTTGTTCCAGTAATCGTTTTTATAAGGTGGTTCGGTGCCACTCTCAACCATAATATAATATTGGTTTGGCGTAAGTGTTTTTTTCCACTCCGCCGCTGGTTTGCTCAGTTTACGTTTTGCCTGCCCATTGCTGTTTTGGCAGCCAAAAGCTGTTATAATACTTATTATAGCTATTGCAAAAATTAATTTTCTCATTCCCTTATTCATTTTAAGTTTTGTTGTTTGAATTATATGGATTAGTCGTAAAACTTAACTTATCCTTACAACCTATTATACTTAAAATACGAAATAATATTTCGGGTGGATTGTCATCCGCGGGTCCAATTATATAACCCTGGCCTTGGGTAATAATACTTTATTTATTACATGAAGCATGCCGTTGTTTTGTTCAATATCAAAACGGTTAATGATACTTTCACCGCCATTCTCGTCAACTAAAACAATATTACGGTTAGCATCAATTTTAGCGGTTAGTTTATCGCCGGCAAGGGTGGTGAATGTAGCTGTTCCCTTATTTTTGCTTATCTCCTTAGCAATATCTTTTGCTTTTAACCGCCCGGGAATAGCATGATAGCTAATGATGCTGGTAAGCTCCCAAACGTGTGCAGGTTTCATCAGGGAATCAACCTTGCCATCAGGTAAATTCAGAAAAGCACTATTAACGGGTACAAATATGGTAATAGGCCCCCGGCTTTGAAGCGTACTTTGCAGGCTGGCTTTACTCATCAAATCGTAAAACGTGGACAGATCTTTGGATAAGGCGATATTTTTAACAATATCATTGGCAGGCAGCATGTCATCACCGGCAATAATTTTAAGCGGACCTATAGCCCTGGGATTTATGGAAGCTATCGGACCTTGCGCAAACAGCGTTGATCCAAATAACAACGTAACAATAAGCAATATTAATTTTTTCATACCCAATTGATTATAGGTTTATAACAAGTAACTGTTTTTATTGATTTAGGTTTTAAATAAGAGTTTAGGCTACCTTTATTTGGATAAAGTGTGGTGGATGCCATATTGTTTTTAATAGCCCTCTTAATTTCTATTAGCAAGTGCTGTACCGCCAACAAGAAAAAAATCTTTCAGGAGATCATCCTGCATTAAAGTCTTTAAGAGTTCCAGTGTTGTGTCGCTAACTGTTTCTTTTCGTAGCATTTCATTGAAGTTAAGGGAATGCCGAACTGATGGCTTACAAAGTTCATGTCTTTATCATTGAGATAAGCCAGGCTTTTAATTGCTGATTTGACACCATCAACCCCATATAGGTTTAATATGAAATACCAGTCATTTGGCCATCCCCGCTCAATCACTCTTTGTATTACTACGTTGCGCATATCCTGGTAATCAAAATCCGCCATGTTATATTCCCATAATAACTTTGGATTCAGTGTTGCTCCCGGAAACTTTTTAAAGTCGTCAAAATACATTTTTTTACTTTTTTAAGCTATTCCACAATTAAGCTGTTATGCAAAAATACTCAATATCAAGGTTAAAGACAATTTATAAAATCAGGGTTTACCAATGGATTTCTGCAAATTGTTTACCATCCCGGCGTAAAGCCTAACCCAAATACAGGTTTCGTTACATCGGTACGGTTAAACGGAACAGCCAGGTATGGCTCCAATACAAATGCTCCAAATACGTTTATTCTTAATGATATACCCGCGCTTAAAGCAGGTACGCGGCCATAAGTTGTATTAAATACCGGGTTGCCGCTGCCGTCAACTGTTTGGTTACCGTTTTCATCAAGCACCGGGGTTTGCCCTAATATAGGTGGGTTCTTCCGGAAATAAATATGATCGCCTGCATTCCAGGCTAAACCTGCATCAAAAAACAAGTTCAGATCGGTAAACAGGAATTTTGACTTAATCTGGGCCAGTTTTTCTGGTCCGGTAAATGGCAATCGTGTCTCGAAATTAAACACAGCCATCCTGCTTCCCGATAACTGATCGATATTGAATCCGTTGGTAGCCTTTTTATTGTTACTGTAAAATGTTTGCCCCTCGTACCCCCTTATATAAAATGGATAACCTATAAATAGCGGGTATATACCGTTTGAATCGCCGAAGCGGCCATATCCAAAAAAGCGGGCTGCAAATGTTACAGGTTCTACCCGTACATATTTCCTTAGATCGATAGTTGGTGAAAAGAAACGGTAGGTGCCAAAATTATACCCGGCCTCGAGCCTGTACCTGAAACCATTTAAAGGAGCTGTCACTCCAAAAAAGGAATTATCGCCTACCAACGCGGTTGATAACTGGAAAAGCGAATATGACTTTAAATTATAATTTAACAAGGCACTCTCTTCGCTGTTTGGTACCTTCTTTTTATCAGAATTGATATAGGTATACTGTAGCGACTTGTTATTTTGAGCATCCGTAATTGTATCTATTTTATAAGTATCGCTATAGCGATCAACGCGATAGGAGTTATATGAAGCGCCGGCGCTTACTTCAAAACGGGTTGTTTTGTTAATAGGATAGGAGGTGAAAACCTTGCCCGCATCCTCAAAATTGCGGATGATATCGGTATTTTGTGATAGTACCGTAACGTTTTTACCACCTACATTTTGCGTAGGGAAAGTTTGGGTTTGCAAACCGAACAGGTAAGGGATGTGAGAAATCCCTGTGCCCAGGTTCCAGCGGCCTGTTTGATTTACATACGTTACAGCCGCTCCTGAATCATAAATCTGCCCGTTTACGGATGCTGCGGCAAAAATCTGGTTACGCCCCAATATATCGCTGAATACGCCCTGGATGCCACTGGACAGGCTTGTGCCATAAAAACTACTTACACCAACCCCAACGCCGCTTCCAGCCAAATAATCAAGCTTAAACTTAGGGCGATAGGGGATCTCCTTTACCGAGTCGGCAGGGATTTTTTTATAAGCCAGGAAATTGTTCAGGTTTGAATTGATCAGGTCAACACCTACAGCTTGTGGCGGCGGCAGCATGGCTGCGCTAAAATCAACCGCCTGTGCCTGTAAAATAACCGGTTTAAATTCGGAAGCTTTAGCGTTATACAGCGCATATTTTTGGGCACGGTAATAGGAGTAAACCACATCATCATTAGCGGATATACTTAACGCCGGCGAGAATTCTGTAATTCCGCAGATGCCGGTGAACAGGTTAGTCATTTGTTCAACCTGGCCGCTACTGATAGTGTAACGATACATGTTACGGAAACCATCCCTGTTTGACAGGAAATAGATCTGAGTGCCATCGGCAGAATATTGTGGATTTAAATTATTAGCCCCGTTAAATATTTTAAGATCGGTTACTTTTCCGCTGGCAAGGTCAAGCTCGGCCAGGTTAAAAGTGATAGCCTGCTCTAATGATTGATCATAAGTTGATCTGTCACTCGCGAAAATGACTTTTTTACCGTCCCTGGAATAAGCAGGCTGGTAGTCGGTGTATTTATCATTGGTGAGCTGGGTGATTTTTTTGGTATCGAAATTATAGGAGTACAGGTCGCTCTGCCCTTCAGACAAGCCTGTAAACACCATATCCTTACCATTTGGCGACCAGGAAAGATTGCTAAACTGTTCGGCCTTTTCCATTGATACATCATCAAGCGTACGCCCGCTGCTTACATCAATTACCTCCATCCGGTTACGGCCTTTGCTAAATACACTAAATGCAAACCGCTTACCATCAGGAGACCAGGCGCCTGCCGATTCGATAAAGTTAAATTCGTCTATATGTGTGTTTGATACCTTGCTCGTGAGTTTTCGTAAAATCTTACCTGTTTTGGCATCGGCAAGGTAAAGATCAATGCTAAACAAGCTTTTGGCCGATAAAAATGCCACATATTTACCATCGGGGCTTACGGCCGGCGCAACTACCAGGTCGCCACCATTTTCTTTGTCTACCAGTTTAATTCCTACGGGCTTTTGTGTGGTATCTTTTAAAAAAGGCTTGTATGTTGTTTCTATCGAGTTTTTCCAGAGACGGGAAAGCGTTTTATCGTCATATCCAAAAGTGCGCCTGATACCATAAGCCAGGCCGTACCGTGCTGTGTTTTTAAAGAAAGGTACAATCACGGTGTCGCCATAGGTGGACCCTAAAAACGACCAGAACGCCTCGCCATAACGATAAGGAAAATACTTATTGCTTTCGGTAAGGTCGCGTACCGAAGGGATATCATGGTTCAGGTAAGCATCACGCATCCACATGGCCGTGTATGAATCTTTTTTACCTAACGACAAATACTCTGCCATACCTTCAATCATCCATAGCGGTATATTGTTGATGTTTTCAAAGGTTTCATTTTCTCTTCCCAACAAGGCATGGTATTGAAACGCGTGAACCAATTCGTGCCCGATAACATGACGGGTCATTTGGTTGGTTTCCATCACCGGCATCACCACGCGGTTTTTTAGTCCTTCTGTAATACCACCGGTACCTACGCCAATTTCGCCATCAATAGCTGTGGTTTGCTGAAAATCGGGATGATTTGCATATAAAATTATAGGGTTGGCAGTTTTAAACGTATCCTTAAAAACCTGCTGATGCAGGGTGTACCACAATTCGCTTTCCTGGGCAAAACGTTTGATCATGCTATCATTTTTGATATAATAGTAGATTTCGAAATGCGGGGTTTTATAAACTTTAAATTTGAGGTTTTTATACCTTACTTTATTTTGACCGAAATATTGCGCCTTTGCACTGTTACTGATAAGCAGCAAACTAAACAGGCATATAAATATTAAGGTGAACTTTTTAGCTGTATTTAAAAATGAGTAGGTTTTATTCATAATTTAACTAAATAGATTACGGCTAATTTAAATATTAATTGCAGGCTATTGTAGTATGCAATTAATATTAAAAAACTTATACATACGCTACCATTTCCCCGGGGCCCATTATTTTTGATTAACAGGAGTCGTTTCAGGGTTTTCTGGTGTAGTAGTAGCTGGTGGAGGTATTACGTTAGTGGTATCAATAGGGTTGCTTGTGCTATCTGTTTCTGTGGTATCGGCAACAATATGCGGCGATGGGCACTGATAGCTCTTGGTGATTTTGCTCCATGGTTTTGGGAACGGACCGTAAGTATAGCCCGATTTAGGGTCGGCATAAACCTTTTCCATAAAGCGCCCAAAAATAGGGAGCGCGGTATGCGAGCCTTCACCTGTTTCTGATGTTGTAAAGTGTACACTGCGGTCATCAGCGCCAACCCAAATACCTGTAACCAGGTCTTTTGTGATACCCATATACCAACCGTCGACATAATCAGATGATGTACCGGTTTTGCCGCCTATCTGGTTGTTGTCTTTTTTCCACAAACCAGGGTATTCCCATAGGGCCTGTGAAGTGCCGCCCGGCTCTTCCATACCACCGCGAAACATGTAAAGCATTAGCCAGGCTGTTTCTTCGCTCAACACTTTTTCTGTTTTTAATTCAAATTCATCCAGCACATTTCCATCCTGATCTGTGATTTTGGTAACCAATAAAGGATCGATCTTTTGACCCTTGTTAAGGAATGTGCTGTAGGCCCTTACCATTTCATAAACCGAAACATCATTTGAACCCAATGATACCGACGGAACCGATTTCAACGGACTTTCGATGCCGCACTTGTGGGCATACTGCACAATTTTATCCCAGCCAACCTTTTCGGTAAGCTGCGCGGTAATGGAGTTTACAGATTTGCCCATGGCCCAGCGTAATGACATTTCCTGGTACGAGAAATGAAAATCGGCATTGTTTGGCTGCCATACTTCGTCTTTTCCGTTATCCTTGTATTTGATGGTTACCGGCTGATCGGTAAATTTATCGCAGGGAGTAAAGCCGTTATCAAGGGCGGTTAAGTAGGCAAACGGCTTAAATGTTGAGCCAGCCTGCCTGCGCGATTGGTTAACGTGATCGTAATTGAAAAAGCGATGGTCGATGCCGCCTATCCATACCTTTATTTTACCGGTTGATGGCTCCAGGGTCATCATACCGGTATTTAATATCTTGGCATAGTATTTAATAGAGTCGATAGTTGAAAAGGTGGTATCCTGCTCGCCTTTCCAGGTAAAAACGGTCATCCGTTTTTTTGTTTTAAAATACTCATTAATCTTCACTGTATCGCCGCCGTACTTTTTATTCAGCAGGTTATAAATAGGGAGCCGTTGCTCGTTTTTCAGAATAAAATCCTTGATCTCGACACCTTTAGAATCACGCCAGGGATTTTTATTGCCCCAAAGATTATTGAAACGCTTTTGCAGCATCTTCATCTTTTCGGCAACGGCTTCTTCTGCATATTGCTGCAGGCGCGAATCAATGGTAGTATAAATTTTCAAGCCGTCCTCATAAAGGTCGTAACCATTTTCTTTACACCATTTATCCAGCCATTTTTCAACCGCGCGACGGATATATGAATCGCCATGCGAATCCTGCTCCACATAGCTCAGATCAAGCTTGATAGGCGATTGGATACTTGTAGTGTATTGATCTTTGGTGATGTAGCCATATTTCTCCATCTGGCTTAAAACCGTATTACGGCGTTCGGTGGCACGTTCGGGGTTGCGGATGGGGTTGTAATTTGACGTAGCCTTCAGCATTCCAATCAATAATGCTGCTTCGGCAGGATTAACCTGGTCGGGCTGTTTATTGAAGTATTTTAGCGAAGCCGTTTTAATACCGTAAGAGTTATTGCCAAACGGGACTGTATTAAGATACAAAGTAAGGATTTGCTGCTTGGTGTAAACGTGCTCAATTTTAAAAGCGGTAAGCCATTCTTTACATTTATATACAATGGTACTGATAAATGGTACATGTTTGATATAGCCCTGCGATTTGCGTTTACGGGTTTCGAACAGGTTTTTTGCCAATTGCTGCGTAATAGTACTGGCCCCGCGGCGTTCGCCCTTGGCTGTGGAGAGCAGACTGGTAATAAAGGAATAAAAATCGACACCATGGTGACTGTAAAACCTTACATCTTCTGTAGAGATAAGTGCATTGATAAGGTTTGGCGCGATGTGTTTCAAATCGACAGGAGAGCGGTTCTCTTTGTAGTATTGCCCTATTAATTTACCATCGGCCGTGTAAACTTCAGATCCCACGGACATTACAGGGTTTTTAATGTCCTGCATGTCAGGAGAGTACCCCGAAAGCCATAGGAAGTTGAGCTCGATAGAGCAAAAGAAGATAATAATGAAGTATATAAATATGGCTATGAACCTCAGAAATCGGTTTCGTATTCGTCTGAACATTGGGTAAAGATGTAAAATTATGGCGCTAAATCATAGCCCCAAAACAAATATTAATATATGCTGATTTCTTAAAAATTAAAGATATACTCATCATCCGCCTTCTTACCTGGTAAAGGCGCAAAAGCATTCTTTATTGTAAATTGATTGTGGCCCCATTTTGGTAAATGTAAATAATATTAGTATTGAATAAATGCAGGTATCGGTTAAAATAAACAGCATTATAATAAACGCAATTTTAACACCTAAATTTTATGTTAACAATGCGTAAAGCAAATTTTTTATCATGAGTAATATCGTAGATAAGTTTAAGGTTGATAACGGCAAGACTTTTTCACTTAAAGACTTTGACGCCGGTTACTCGGATGGTTTTGATAAAGAGGATGCTAAGACTATTTTAAAAAACCTGATAGCAGAAACATTCGACGTTCAAACAGAGCTTTACGCAGCTAATAGATATGCATTGCTCATTATTTTCCAGGCGATGGACGCAGCAGGTAAGGATAGTGCTATAGCTCACACCTTATCAGGCCTAAACCCCAGGGCTTGCCAGGTTTACAGCTTTAAACGTCCCAGCGAGGAAGATTATCAACATGATTTTTTATGGCGACATTATCGGTCATTACCCGAGAGAGGCCGGATAGGGATCCACAACAGGTCGCATTATGAAAATGTGCTGGTAACCAAAGTAAACCCCGAACTTTTACTGAATGAGCATTTGCCCGGAATAACCGATGTTAAAGACATTCATCCAAAGTTTTGGGAAAAACGCTACGAAAGCATTCGTGCATTTGAAAGCCATTTGGTTGATAATGGAACTGTGATCATTAAGTTTTTCCTGAATGTTTCCAAGCATGAGCAAAAGGTACGTTTTTTAGAACGGATAGATGATCCGAAAAAGAATTGGAAGTTTGCGGCAGCAGATATTGTGGAAAGAGAAAAGTGGAGCGATTATATGGAAGCTTACGAAACAGCTATCAAAGAAACAGCCACTAAAAGTTGCCCATGGTATGTGGTGCCTGCCGATAAAAAGTGGTTTACCCGGATAGCCATTTCATCCATTATTCTTGACACTTTAAAGGGGCTGCATTTGAAATATCCGGTGCTGGCCAAGGAGGAAAAGAAAAAGCTGAATGAATCGAAAAAGTTGCTGGAGGATGAGTAAGAAAAGATTTACGAAGTTCGTTGAGGACCTCGCCGTTTAAAACTTCGTAAATCTGTAAATGGTATTTTATATACCCGAAAAAACCGACTGCGCCGGTTCACCAATCAACGGCATTGGTTTTCTTTGCCCACCGATTGCCCCAATCAGGCCAATTACCCAAATTACAAAAAGGGCGACCCTTATCAGCCAAAGTATTGTTAAACCAAAGGAGGCACCCGGTGAAAATAAAATGGCGCCGGCAGCATAAGAAACAACGATCGAAACCAGGTGGAAAAGCAGGGTTTGCCTCATCTGGTAACTTGCAAGGGCGGTTTTATTGTTTTGGTAAAGTGCAAAGTATGCGATAAGCCATCCTACAATAGTAAAGTAGCTAATGATGCCGGCTAATTTGCCGTCATCTTTTGTTGACAGGTCGTCCATATGATGAGGTTAATTTAAGTGATTATTAAGCTAACCACATTCATGCTCAAATGTTTGGTGGATTTATCGAATTATTACTTGTTATTTCTTCATAAATCTTTATATTTCTATTGCTTTTATTTTGAATTTCAGGGTAAAAGTGTCAACCTTTTTGAAAAGCTTAAGGTGTTGATAATCAATGTAAATAGTGTTCCGTGCTGTGTTTTTGTAAATGTTTAAAATGTTGATTATCAATAGAAATGGTGTTCCAGGCGTTCCAATGTGTTCCACCGTTCCGGTRGAACACCTGCACGGGCAAGTATTTATTGGTGAGAGTTAGCTTGATGTCACTTTATAGTTTTGTAAAGATTGCCTCGTCAACAAAACTGCTTTTACCATTGCTGATGGCTATTGCCCTAACTGTTGTATTGACCGAAATAGTAACAGGTTGGCTGTACAACGTAGAATTCGCTGTAGGTATTGACCCATCCAGGGTATAGTAAATCTTCGCATCAGCATCAGCGCTTTTTATTTGTATGCTGATGGGCGTTTTGAATGATTTGGACGGCGCTATGATATAAGGGTTAGCAACGATGAGGCTATCGGTTATCTTTGAGGTTGGCCTTTCAATATCCTGTACAAATATTTTGTTAGCCAGTTTGCCTGCAAATACCTCAAACTCTCCGCCATCGGCAATGTCAGCAAAGTTTAAGTATAGTTTATTGTAGGCTTTTTTTGCAAGGCTCATGCCCTGCAGGTAAATGTTGCCTTTGTCTATGCTTGCACCCGGGTTGATGATGGTGAACTGCTTCCCGTTCTCTAAATTAATAACAGCCTTATCAAACTGTGGTACACCCACCTGGAATTGCTGTTGCCCCGGTGCAATGTTATAAATTCCCAATGAACTCATTACATACCAGGCCGACATTTGTCCACAATCCTCGTTGCCAGCCAAACCATCGGGTTTATTACTGTATTGTTCGCGCAGGATGCGGTCGATATAAAACTGGGTTTTATCGGGCGAATTGGTAAAATTGTACAGGTATGCCATGTGGTGACTTGGCTCGTTACCGTGGGCATACTGGCCTATCAACCCGCTTACATCGGGGACATCGCTACCCTTTAGTTTTGATTCGGTAGTAAACAACTCGTCGAGTTTGGCTTCAAAAGCGTCCTTACCGCCCATTCTTGCCATCAGGCTCTCCACATCCTGCGGCACAAAGAAGGAGTATTGCCATGAGTTGCCTTCGGTATAATTACCATTGATCTCGGCAGGGTCGAAAGGAGTAAGCCAGCCACCATTGCTGCGGGCCTGCATAAAGCTGTTCTGGTTATTGTAAACGTTTTTCCAGTATTGCGCGCGTTGGATGTATTCGGTATAGTCCTGTGGTTTGTCCAGCAATTTAGCCATTTGGGCTATGCACCAATCGTCGTATGCATATTCCAATGTTTTGGATACAGATGCATCTTCCAGATCAGATAATACGGCACCATTCTTACGATACACGTCTAAACCAAACTGGTTTCGGTTCACAGCTGCTTTCATGGCGGTAAAGGCCCTGGGCGCATCAAAATTACGGATGCCCTTCGCGTAAGCATCTACAATGACCGGGATGGAGTGATTGCCTATCATACAATAGGTTTCGGTACTGGCTAACGGCCATATGGGGAGTAGCCCGCCCTGGTCGTACATCGTTAAAAAGGATTTAACAAAGTCGAGTGTGCGTTTCCTGTCGATCAGGGTAAGCAAAGGGTTTTCTGCCCGGTAGGTATCCCATAAAGAAAATACAGTGTAATAATTAAATCCCTCTGCTGTATGTACTTTTTGATCTAACCCCCGGTATTGGCCATCAACATCACTATAAATGTTGGGTGCCAGCATGCAGTGGTATAAAGCAGTGTAAAAAATAGTTTGCCTGATCTTCGCATAATCAACTGCCTTTACTTTTTTACCGGCGGGGATACTGCCATAGGGGTTATTAATGTTGCCCTGGTTATTAAGTTCAAATTGTTGCGAGGAGGATGGTCCGCCGCCCTCAACCTGGATTTTATTCAATTCGGCGTTCCAGGTTGCTTTGGCTGCCTTTTGTACTTTTTTAAAGTCGAAATCGGGTACTTCGGCATCCAGGTTCTTTAAAGCGCCTTCGGTACTTACTGCCGAGATTCCTACTTTAGAGATAACTTCGCCGGGGTTATCAAATTGAAGGTACATTTTGATGTTTTTGCCTTCAGCCTTGTTTTTGCCGTTCTGTACTTCATCATTRCTGCCTATACCGTATGTTTTAAATGGTTTGGAGAATTTTGCATAAAAGTATACCTGCTGGTCATTTGCCCACGACTTTGRTTTGCGGTAACCGCGAATCTCATGACTGTTCACTACCTCTATCCAGGAATCAAGTACTTCATCACGGTGTTGCAGATCTATAATGATATTTGCTTTTTCGGTATTTGGATAATTGTAACGGTGAACACCAACGCGCGTAGTTGCGGTAAGTTCTACGCTGATGTTGTATTTATCAAGTTGGGTTTTATAATAGCCAGGGGTGGCTATTTCGTTCTTCTTTTTAAAAACAGAACGGTATTCGGTATTTTTAAACTGTGGATCGCCGGTAGTAGGCATAAATAATACATCACAATAATCGGGGATGCCGGTTCCGCTTAAATGCGTGTGCGAAAAGCCGTAAACTACCGTATCGGTATAATGATAACCCGAGCAGCCATCCCAGCCTTTAAGCCGTGTATCCGGACTAAGCTGTACCATTCCAAAAGGCATAACCGCGCCGGGGTAGGTGTGCCCATGCCCGCCGGTGCCGATAAATGGATCAACCAGTTGAGCAAAATCTTTATCTTTTCTTTTTTGTGCCGATGAACTTAACGCGGAAAATAGCAAGATTGCAGCTAAAAAACTGCGAAAGATGATACGCATATTTGGCATATTAATTAACCTTAGGATATAATTACGCAAATTAAAACTTAAATAGTATATAAATAAAAAAATCGCCCCGACTTGGGGCGATTTTAAATCAGGGGTATTATGCGTTACGAACAACGCCTATTTTTTTCAATAGCTTTCGGTTTTCCCGGCGATGGATTAAGCGGTGAACTATAGCATATATG
>NZ_JBFUKF010000051.1:0-21789 GCF_056400985.1 Mucilaginibacter sp. P4_G9
GCATTCTATATCTCAAGCTTATTCATTTAATTACTGCTCAAAACGAACAGTAACGTCGCCCGAACCAACCGCGGCTGCGAGCCCTGTTGTATCCGCGATCTGGCCAAGCTTAGTATAACTGTACCGCGTAGAAAATGACTTATAGAACAGCACCAATGTGTTGGCACTCCAAATCATCAAGTCACCATTTTTAATACTACGAGGATCATAAACATGAAGCGGCAGCTTACCATTTATATCGCCGTGTTTTTCATTCCCGTTTAGTTCCCCCATTTTGATCGTAAGCGGCAACAGCGCTTTAAACGCTGTTGCAGTCTCATTATCTTCAAGCACGGCAGTAAAAGTTTTCAAACCTATTTTTACTTTTATGATATCAGATTTCATTATATTTTTTTTGTTGATTCTATAACCTGGTTCGGCCGGAATGGGGTAGCCAAAGTTTTGAAAAGGGACCAGGCAAGCCGCTCTTGCAAGCAGGAGGCAGGCTAGGATGGCCGTGTATTTCTTATTCATATCGTTAAGTTTAATAGCGGATTACTTCATAAGCGACTGTTTTTTTTTCATACAATATTTAACCGCAATTCATGGGCTACTTGATTTTAATATTTAAGATAATCTGCCTTTTGAATGTTATGGATTATTTTACGTATTGTTCATCAGTAACTTTCTCCATCCAGGTAACGACCTGGCCGTTCACTTCCTCGTGAATGGCAATATGGCTCATCGCCTTTCCCGGCGAAGCACCGTGCCAGTGTTTTTCATTCGCTTCAAACCAAATAACATCGCCTGGGCTTACCTCTTCGATGGGACCATCCTCACGTTGTACCCAGCCGAGACCGGAGATCACGATAAGCGTTTGACCAGCCGGATGCGTATGCCACGCTGTTCTGGCACCTGGCTCAAAAGTCACCAGAGCGCCGGCACCTTTGGTAGTCTCTTTCTTCGAGAACAAAGGGTCAATCCGCACGGCACCTGTAAACCAGGCCTCCGGGCCTTTTGCTGAGGCTTGTACTCCATTTTTTATAATTTCCATATTAAAGATTTTTAGATATTATATATCTGTTTGTACTTCTATCTATAAGTATGTTTAACCTGTTTAGTTCTGATATCTTCAAAAAATTAAAGATTTTTGGTGAAAAAGGCTGTCAGTTTATCAAAGGGAATCAGATCTGTTTTATCATATAAATCTACATGCCCTGCATTCGGAACGATCAGTAACTCTTTAGGCTGGCCAGCTAATTTGTATGCATCCTCGCTGAACTCCCTGGAGTGTGCCTGATCTCCTGTAATAAATAACATCGGACGCGGGGAAATGGTTTCAATGTCATTGAACGGGTAAAAGTTCATGAATTTAGTGTTGCTGCTCAGTGTGGGATGTGTCGTCAGCTTTGGTGAGCCACCTTTTGGTGTGTACTCGCCACGTGGCATACGGTAAAAATCATAGAATTCCCGCTGGATCGGGTCTGTGGTTTCCTCAAGTTTGTGCACAGTTCCGCTGGTATATTTGGTTTCACCACCGTTAAATTCAATATAACGCTGTTCCGCAGCAGCAGCGATAATTTGTTTGCGCTCCTCCAGCGTTAAGGAATGGTGAAGCGCATTGCGGTTTGCCGAACCCATATCATACATACTAACGGTTGCAATAGCTTTCAAACGGGGATCGATCTTTGCTGCACTGATAACAAAACTTCCGCTTCCACACACGCCGATTATGCCGATCTTTTCCCTGTTCACGAATGGCCGGGTACCCAGAAAGTCAACTGCGGCGCTAAAATCCTCGGCATAAACATCCGGAAGAACTGCATTACGGGGTTGGCCCTCGCTTTCACCCCAAAAGGACACATCAATGGCTAAGGTTATAAAACCGCGGTCAGCCATCGTGGAGGCATAAACGTCGGCGCTTTGTTCTTTTACTGCCCCCATAGGATGCCCAACTATAATCGCTGCATGCTTTTGATTCCTGTCCAGGTTTTTAGGTATGAAAAGATGCCCGGCAACTTTCATCTGATATTGGTTGTTAAAAGTAACCGCGTAGAGCGTCACTTTATCGCTTACTTTAAAGGTGGTATACTCCTTTGCTGAAATCTCTTTCATAGTTACTGTCTTTGGTTTGTTAACGTTTTGTGCCTTAGCCTGTCCCCATAACATTAGGGAAGCGGCAATCATTATTGTTATTTTACTCATTATTAATTTATCTGTTATTTTTGAAATAACCTGTTTTCTGAATGCAAGCATGGCTATTAATGCCGCTATAAGCGTAAAAATACTACTGCTGATAAAAACGCCCTTCGTGCCGGTGAGATCAAAGATATAACCGCCTATGGCTGCCCCGGCAGTGATACCTAATTGTATAGTAGCGATCTGAATTCCACCACCACTTTCCAGTTCATCCGGAATGGTACGGGTAAGCCAGGCCGTCCAACCTACCTGCACAACACCGAAAACCATACCCCACAATGCGATCAATGAAGAAGCTACAAAAGTAAATTGCCCTGAAACTACCAGACCGGCTACTATAACCCCCATTAACAGTGGCGCAATTGATAATGAACGGTAAATATTCCATTCCAACAAGTATCTCGCGAGCGTAGTCCCCACCAGGTTGGCGATGCCGAAGCCCAGCAGGATTGTAGAAAGTGTGTTTTCATTTACGCCTGTTACCGTTTCTAAAAACGGACGCAGGTAAGTGAAGAATGTGGCGTAGCCAACGAATACAAACATGGTGGCCAGCATACCAGCTTTGATATACGGGCGTTTTAAAACGTGTAGCAAGGTGCTCAGCTTCGCAGGCTTTTCCGTAGGCATCGACGGGAGCGTTATAGCCTGCCATATGAAAGCAAATACACCTAATACAGCTGCAATTAGGAACACGTTGCGCCAACCAATGTGAGCACCCAGGTAACTGCCCATTGGCGCAGCCACAACGGTAGCAACAGACACCGACCCGAAAATGACAGAAAGAGCCTTGGGCACGAGTTCTTTAGATACCAGGCGTATTGCAGTCGCCGCCGCCATCGACCAAAAGCCACCAATGCCAATGCCTAAAAGAACCCGGCCAGCTAAAAGTAATGCAAAATTCGGGGAGTAAGATACCAAGAGATTCGACACGATCTGGAGTAAGCCAAAAGACAACAGCACCCATCGCCTGTTTACTTGCTTGGTAGCTGATGGCATAAGCAAACTAGCGACCATAGCTACTACAGCAGTTACTGATATGGCCTGCCCCGCTACACCCTCGGTTACTTTCAAGTCTTTTGCCATTGGCGTTAATAAGCTTACTGGTAAGAACTCCGATGTAATCAAGCCAGCAACGGCCAGCGCCACAGCAAATACCGCGCTCCACAATGGCTGTGGTTTATCTTCCTTATAATTTTTCTGTTCCGTCATTGATATTCTATTTACACCGATTGTACATCGATAACATACCGGTAACGTGCTTTTCTATCGACAACCTGTTTCCAGGCGTTATCAATTCCCTTCATCGGTATCTTGACAATTTCCGGTTTGATATGATTTAAGGCGCAGAAATTAATCATATCCTGTGTTTCCTGTATCCCACCTGTATTTGATCCGGCGATGGCGTTCCTAAACATGACAAGGCTCATCTGACCAGTTTCAATATCATCAGAAACCTTACCTACCCCAACACGGCAAAAAGTCGCATCACGTTTAAGCAGCGGAATAAAGGGTTTGATATTATGTATGTAAGGGATGGTATCAAGCGCAAAGTCAAATTGATGGTTGTAGGCAGAAAAATCAGCACCTTCTTTATTGATAACAACATTTGTTGCACCAAACCTTTTAGCGTCATCGACCTTATCAGCAGAGGTCGTAAAGACGGTTACTTCTGCGCCCAATGCTTTGGCCAGTTTTACAGCTATATGTCCTAATCCTCCCATACCCAAAATAGCCACTTTCATTCCGGTTGTTACGCCCCATCTGCGAAGCGGCGAATAGACTGTGATACCCGCACACAAAAGTGGGCCTGCTTCCGCGAGATCCATAGCTTCAGGTATATTGATGACGAAATCTTCATCCACAACGACAAAGGTGGAGTAACCGCCCTGGGTAATCGAGCCATCTCTGTCTTTTGAACCATAGGTTTGTACATTGCCGTTCAGGCAATAATTTTCATGCCCGGCCTCGCACTCGGAACAATGCCGGCAGGAATTAACCATGGTGCCTACACCAACCCGCGCACCAACATTGAATTTACTGGCGCTTGACCCTACAGCTATTACCTCACCGGCAAGCTCATGACCAACAATTTGAGGAAAATGAACTTTCCCCCAGTCTTCATGTATCGTATGAATATCAGAGTGGCAAACGCCGCAATAATGGAGTTTGATCGCTACATCTTTCGGCCCTAAGGCCCTGCGTTCGA
The DNA here is from genome assembly GCF_056400985.1 of Mucilaginibacter sp. P4_G9. Classification (NCBI taxonomy): domain Bacteria; kingdom Pseudomonadati; phylum Bacteroidota; class Sphingobacteriia; order Sphingobacteriales; family Sphingobacteriaceae; genus Mucilaginibacter; species Mucilaginibacter sp. P4_G9. The sequence continues at coordinate 4,385 of NZ_JBFUKF010000051.1, forward strand.
AAGTCATGAGTTTCAGCGGGCCGTCGGGCGAATAAGCCGCCATTCCCTTTGCTGCAATAGGGTCCGAATTATTCCTGCTGGTTACGCCTGTGTTAATTTTCTTTGTTGTCTGCGCATCAGCAAACGGAGCAAGGAATGTACTGCCGGCAACCAGACCGGCGGTAGTTAATGCTGATTTAGTTAGAAAATCTCTCCGCCCTATCCCGTTATTATTCTTATTTTCTTCGTTGTTTTTATTGTTTTCCATGATAGATGTATTGACTTGGTATTGCTTATTTAATTATCGTTATTCAGGTTTCCCGTTCTGCCACCGGCAACAAAGGCAACTTTACCCTTGAATATTCCATTCTATTTGATTGCCATCTTTTTTGATTTATTACAGTTGTTTTTATACAATACAAAATTACCCTGATGGCACTTTACGGTAATAAAAACAATCAAAGGAATGATTAAGGAAATCAAATAATTCACAAGCTCGCTGAAGAAGTAGGCGAAAACCGTTTAAGATTCGGTGAGAGATAGACATCTACGGCAAACCATCAATTCAGATCTTATCCAGACTGGTAAACACAAATACAGTCACACGCTCGGACCATTCGCGTCGAATACCAAAGCTTACACGGGATGGGCAATCTTTTAATAGACAGGCTATAAATCAGCAATAATTGCAGTTATTCGGGCTGGTTTCCAGAAAAGAATAATTCCGAACAAGCTGCTTGCGGAATATTCAAGCGGTTACAATTTAGGTACTGCTTTTTTGACATCAACTAAAGGGTCAATCGGACAGATCCTCATTCTTTGCTTAACATTTATATTATAAATATAATCAAACCTGTTAACAAGAATAAGACAGTTCATCTATCTTTCCTTCATTTTTAAACCCTCATAGTAAGATAACTTGGAAAGTTTGTTATAATTGTCAAATGCTTATATACCAGTTACCTTAACTTACAGCAACCTTAAACTAGCTGTCAGACGGATGGCAAATGCAACAAATTCCCTTATTTAATTAATCAAAACTGATGAACTTTAAAACTTTAATCTTCTTAAGCCTAACACTTTTTGCATTTGCATCATTCGCCCAGCCATCCAAAAACTACCAATTACGATCTCCTGATGGAGCGATTAGTTTAATTGTCACAAGCGGAAAAGCCATTAGCTGGACAGTTAGTCATAGCGGTACCGAAATTATTACGCCTTCCGAAATTTCCGTTACGCTGGCTAATGGTATCGTATTAGGTAAAGGCCCGCAAATTGTAAGCGCTAAAGCAATTACTGTAAGTGAAATCATCAACACTCCTATTTATAAAAAACATCAGGTGCTGAATAATTGCAACCAGCTTACAATTCTTTTTAAAGGGAATTATGGTTTGATATTCAGAGCCTATAATGACGGAGTGGCTTACCGCTTTTTTACCGCGCGAAAAGATAGTATAACGATTATTAATGAGGAAGCTAACTTCAATTTCAAGGAGGATTACAATGCATTGCTCCCTTTTGTGAATGATTATCGAAATCATGATAAATTCACTACATCCTTCGAAGCGCATTACAACAACATGAAGCTCTCTGCACTAACACGGGATTCACTGGCATTTTTACCTGTTTTAGTAGACATTGGCAATAATAAAAAAGCTGTAATATTGGAGGCCGATGTGCAGGACTACCCTGGTATGTATATAACATCAGGCGGAAACAAAAGCCTCCAGGGCGAATTTGCAAAGTACCCTACCGAGGAAACAACCGGTGGATATCATAACATCAATTACGTAGTAAATAAGCGTGCCGGTTACATTGCAAAAACACCGGGTACCCGCCAGTTTCCATGGCGCGTAATCATTATCAGTGATGCCGATAAAAAGCTGGCCGACAATGACATGATGCAAAAGCTGGCAGAGCCGTCGCGGATAAAAGATTATTCATGGATAAGGCCCGGTAAAGTAGCCTGGGACTGGTGGAACGACTGGAATCTTTCACATGTTGACTTTAAAGCCGGTGTCAATGTACCTACTTACAAATATTATATTGATTTTGCCGCTGCCGATAAGCTCGAATATATAATTATAGACGAAGGCTGGTCGGCAGAGGCCGATCTGAATGACTTCAAAATGGATGTACAGCAACTTGTCGATTATGCCCATGGTAAAAATGTCGGGATTATCTTGTGGTCCAGCTGGTATGCATTACATCAGAATGTTGACGCGCTGTTCAGTAGGTTTGCTAAAATGGGAGTTAAGGGATTCAAAATTGATTTTATTGATCGCGACGACCAAAAGATGGTAAGTTCTTTATATCAGATCGCCCAGAAGGCAGCTGAACATCATCTAATCATCGATTTTCATGGTATGTATAAACCCAGCGGCCTGCAGCGCACTTATCCCAATGTGGTCAATTTCGAAGGCGTCAAGGGATTGGAAAATATGAAATGGGGAACCACGGATCAGCCGGTTTATGATGTAACGATTCCTTTTATCCGCATGGTTTCCGGGCCTATGGACTATACACCCGGAGGCATGCGTAATGCGAGTAAGGATAGCTATCGACCGGTAAATTCGAATCCCATGACACAGGGTACGCGTTGCCACCAAATGGCCATGTACACGGTTTTTGAGGCACCGTTGCAGATGCTTGCAGACAACCCAACCATATACCAGCGCGAACAGGAATGTACGGATTATATTGCGGCCGTGCCCACAACATTTGATGAGACTATAGCTTTAGGCGGAAAAGTTGGCGAATATATCAGCATGGCACGCCGAAAAGGCACAACGTGGTATAGCGGAGCGATGACTAACTGGGATCCAAGAGAAATAACGATAGATCTTTCCTTTTTAGGGCAAGGCAATTACCGTGCTATTGTGTTCGAAGATGGAATAAATGCAAATAAGGATGCGACTGATTATAAAAAAACAATAACGAATCTAAGTTCAAAAGATAAACTAACTATACACATGGCCTCGGGCGGTGGATGGGCATCGCGGTTCGAAAAGATAAATTAATAATACATATAACTCCTGTAACCCGGGAAGGGTAGCATGGTTTACAAGGCAACATTCAGCATACCTGGCGGACACGCTGAAAACTCCTTTATTTATAGTGAAATGAGAAAGTAACCTGAGATGATAGCCCGGCAAAAAAGCGACGGACATCTAATGATTTTTAGTGCACTATTACAGATGGTTTAGTTGGGCGTTAACTTTGCATTCATTGGTTTTTATCAGGGCCGGCTCTCGTCGAAGCTCACGCCTGTCAACTGCTCGCAGATTGAAAGGAATTTTTCCTTTACAGCAATATCATTCGCTGCCTGCAAATGATGAGCCTGGCGCTTATGATGGAAGTAATGACCACTTACGCATGCTTCACGATCATTACTTGCAGCAAGCCATACCTGTGTTTGAAAGCCTTTTTCCAGGCTGTCGGGCGCGCCTGCACCATCCATTTTTGTTGGCACCCAGCCCGGATCAACCGCATTGGCATATACACCAGCCCATTTGCGGGCTACAGCCATCGAGAGAATCAGATCATGCAGTTTTGTATCAGAATAAGTGACATGGCCGGAACCATTGTTTATGCCGGCCAGCAGATTATCAAACTTAACGCTCCCCTGAAGATGCATTCCGGAGCTCAGGTAAATCAGCCGTTCCGGTTTGTGCATTATAGCGGTTAGCATGTAAGGTGCAAGACTGTTCACTGTAAGTAATACCGGCAGCCCTTTCGTGCCAATGGCGCTCTTTGGTGCCTGGTAAACGCCCGCATTGTGAATAACCGCATCGAAAGTACTCAAGGCATTGGCTTTCAAAGCGAGTGCTTTGATTTCCTCGATACAGGCAAAGTCGGCGATCAACACATCTGCCGCACCGGGTGTTTGCTCCAGCGCCTGCTTGCCCCGCTCTGAATTGCGGGCATGAGGACGACCTCATGCCCCAGCGTTATTAAAGCTTTTGCTGTAAGTTGCCCAAGTCCGTCGGCTGATTCGGTAATAAATATCTTCGCCATATTATACTCGTTTTAATAGTGCAATCGTGTTATTAAAAGCTTTACTCCCATTTGAAGTTGACCATTATCTTTCCCGGACCGACAGGAACAGCGTTCTTCTTTATTGGTCAGGTTAGCTGAATAGATCTGTGACGGCTCATACTCCGGCTTTTTATATAATTGATCCTGCTTAGCCAATATACCTGGTTTGTAAACTTGCTCAGCCCAGTCTTCCAACCTGATATAATTAATACTGGAAAAGCGGATGTTACATGGCCCCACTTTTTATTATTCTCCCTCCTTGGTCTACGCATACCCTAAACAGCCTTGAAATTCAAAATCCTCCCTATTTTATTACCAATTCCACCCTTATGCAATTCATTTTTTGTATGCTTATTTGTCCCGCCAATTACAAGCAGATTATCATAAATGATATGCAAAAAAGATTTTAATCCTGGAATTGCTTCTGCACCAGGTGATCATATTTTGCTTAGACACGTTTCTGAAAAGTCGAGCCAGTTACAAAATAACGAGTGTATATAAACTTAGGATTGTCTATACAAATAGATTATTGCAAAAAAAATGATGCTTTTCATACGGTTGAATTAAACATTTTGATACGTAGGGTATGTTTCACATGTTTTTTCCGCCAACGATGTACTAGCTTCTTCATTACAGGAATTTACACGGGTTGTTGACGCCGCAAATGCGATGGAGATTGAGTTAGCTCAACATAATGTAATAGTAATTATTGATAAAGCATGGCCGGATGCCATACCCGAAAGAATTATTAACCAAATAACCCATATGAGTATGAAAATCAAATCAAATTATCCGCTTTTAGGAGGCCCCTTCCTTTTTACAAATTCCAGTCTTGGCAAGGGTGGCCATCAGCCCTTGAAAACCATGTTTCCACTTTTTAAACCCTCATTTTCCAGGTCTAAATTATTACTACTCGTGTCGGTAATCATGTGCTTTGCTGCCTGCAAGAAAAGTAACCTCATTAATGACAAAGCCGGCGCGGTCGCCCCTGTAATTAATCCGGGCATGATGACAAATTCTCTTGCGAGTGCATTTGGGCCAAGCACAATGTACACTCCGGCAGCAGGTGATCCTATTCCCGGAGCATTATATGGCAGGGCTGCCGAGCTTAATTATAGCGGTGCAGATAACGGCAAAATGTACGCTACTTTTGAACGATATTCCACCGGTCCCCAAACTTTCCCGATATTTGAAAGTATCGATGGCGGCGTAAGCTGGAACAAAGTATCTGACGTCACTGATCAGGTTAACGGAAGCGGCTGGCAAATGAAGTACGAGCCGATTTTGTACGAATTGCCTCAGCAAATTGGCAGTATGCCTGCAGGAACATTGCTCTGTACAGGCATTTGTTGCCCAAGTGACAATTCACAAACAAAGATCGATATTTATAAAAGCAATGATTTAGGCAGAACCTGGACATTTGTAAGTTCAGTTGCTACAGGAGGTGTTGTCAATTCAGATGGAACTCAGGATCCAATATGGGAACCGTTCTTAATGGTGGCTAATAATAAACTGATTTGTTATTACTCTGACGAAAGAGACCCGGCCAACAACCAAAAGTTAGTACATGAGACAACCACCGACGGCGTTACATGGAGCGCTGTAGTAAACGATGTAGCCCTTGGTACCACCCTGCGGCCGGGGATGGCAACAGTGGCAAAGATGGCGAACGGACAATATATCATGACTTATGAAGTTGTAAATGCTTCGGGGCAACCAACTAATTACAAAATATCTGCTGATGCCGAAAATTGGACTCCATCCAATGCGGGTACAAAAATTGCGAACGGGGGCTCTCCTTATATTGTTGCATTATCCGGCGGTAAATTGGTAATGAACAATGCTAATTCCGGGAGTGTTTATGTAAACATGACTAACGGAACAGGAACATGGACCTCCGTTAGTACTCCTATTGGTTCTGCCTATTCACGCGGATTGGTGCCTCTGGCCAATGGTAATTTGTTTATTATTTCCGGGGGAAAGGCCAACACCAAAAACAATATAACGTATGCGAGTATGGATATAGGGAACTACTGCAAGTTTATAAACCGGGCCAACGGGAAGTGTATTGATAACCTGGGGGTATTTTCAAATGGTTCAAACGTTTATCAATATACAAGTGGCGGATCTCCTAATCAAAACTGGCTAATTCAAAATACCGGTCAGGGATATTCAAAAATATCCTGCAGGACAGGAGGCAGTTATCTTGACGATATGAACAGAACCACTGATGGAAGCATTGTAGGGCAATACCAAGACGGTCCCAGCCAGAATCAACAATGGCAAATAGTAGATGCAGGCAGTGGATATGTGAAAATAATCAATAGAGCAAATGGGAAATGTATAGATAACGGGGGGCAGACGCCGGATGCCGCGCCGATGCAGATGTGGTACAATGGCGGCAGTTTTAACCAGCAATGGCAGAAGGTACCGGTTAACTAACACCAATAAGCCGTTCTGAAATACATAATAGTCAACAGAAAATCCCTGTCAGGTCATACTGCCAGGGATTTTTTGTTGACCCGATTGTATGGAACTATCAACAGGGTTCTTTTATGGGGCGGGAATCCAAAGTGACGACCTGGTAATCCTTTGCATTTCACTTGAAATTCAGACATTGAACACACGCAGATAGTTATCTGCTAAGAATGAACACCGAAGCAGTGATTTATTGAAGCGGGTAATTAATTCCCAGCAATTATTTGCAATAAAAAAATCAATTTGGAATGTCCAAATACTTCAAGTTCAACCTTATTCAAGAATAACTTGCGTTCTATAATAAATTAAAAAAACTCTTCGTCCGCTCAATTCCTATCGACTTTATAAAGCAATACTTTTTTTGCTTGCCTTAAATAGCTAAATAGCTCTCTTGCTTACTTTTCATAACTCATTAACAACCTGCTGTGTTGACGAAACAGAGATGGTCAACACAGAAGGTTTAGTCTTTGACTTATGGCCTATAGAGTTTGCCAACAATCAATTTGTCTCCTGTTAAATCAATTTCAAAAAAATGAGGCACACGATGAAAGCGACCTTTTCTGTTTTCATGGCTGTGAATAGACATCAACCATTTTCCTTCCAGGGTCTGGAACAACATTCCGTGTCCGAAATTGGGTGGGGTAACGGGTAATTTCTCCTGAAACCAGGGGCCATCCAATGTGCCACTCTGTGAATAGGCAACTCCTTGCATATAAATATCATCCACCCAACTGGTCCACAACATTCCAAGTCTATTGGTTCCGGTACGGAACAAATAGGGACCATCTGTCACTTTACTTCGCCGGACTTTCCCGTTTTTGTCTATTTCACGGCTCCAGGGAGAATCACTTGCACGGAACAATAATTTTCCTTCACCTACGGAACCGCTGAGATCCGGCTTCAACCCAATTTTTTCAATAGTGCCATTCCAATTCTGTAGCCATTCGTAACAATACACCATATACGGTTTTCCGTCCTTATCAACCCAGAAAGTCCCGTCCAGGGTCGGTTTATTGGCTGGCAGGTAAATAGAATCTTTCATAGGAACATAGGGGCCATCTGGCTTGTCGCTGACCAGCGCATGGCAAGCCCGACGTTCGATGGCGTTGCCTTTTACCTTGTCTATTATGACCGCTTTATTTGTAAACGTAGCAAAATAATAATACCTCCCTTTATACTTGTGAAGTTCAGCTGCCCATATCTGCGGATTCGGTCCCATCCATGACTTGGGATCTGTTTGCGTCACCTTATAAGGTCCGGCCCATAACTTCAGGTCTTTGCTTTTCCACATTTCCCCCCCGGTACCGGTCATGTAGTACATCTGCGTTTGCTGATCCGCCAAAATTGCGGGATCACTTAAAGTTATTGAATCCAAAGGCATATTCTCTCTAAATCTAAGATCAATCTTGCCTTGTGCAAATAAGTTACAAATGCATAAAATGAAACTCAGTATTGACAAACTAATGTATTTCATAACTATCTCCAATTTATTTAGTTCTCAAAAATACGGCGCTGCGGCCGGAGTGCTTTTTCTTTATCTTATTACGGCTTCGCCGGTATCTTTCACGATGTCTTTTCCTCCACTGATCTCCATAAATGGTTCATCTTAGTAGTTCAGAGTAGTTTAGAATCACCATCTTCGCATAAATTCCTGGAGGCCTGATTTTTTTTAAAGAAAAACCAACAAGCAAGCGTTCTCCGGACGCCCGCTTGATTGTTTCACTTAATACCCGGGGTTTTCAACCAATTTAGGGTCATTTGCAATCCTGTCCGGCGTTATAGGATGATAATAATGCCTTTGCTGGAACAGCCTGCTGTAACCATCCACCTGATCTACAAATTTCAACCTATATTTTCCGGTCGACGCTTCTAAATAATACACCATACCTGAAAAACTCTTTGATAAATCGGTAACCGCTGTCCTCCATCTTCTTACATCCCACATTCGATGGTGCTCAAATGCTAATTCAACGCGCCTTTCATTCCTGATATCATTAAGTGTCAGGGTCGCCTTGTTGACAATTCCGGCTCTTGCTCGTAATTGGTTTATCGCATTCAATGCATCCGACGATTTATTTAGTTCAAAAGCAGCTTCAGCGAAATTGAGTAAAATCTCACCATATCTAAAAACAATAAAATCAGTTTGAGACTGACCCGCATTGGGTAGTACCAGCTGTTCATCATAGTATTTTTTTGGAGTAAATCCAGTCATCGCGTAAGGACCGCCGCCTGGTGAACAGGCTACTTTTCCGTTAACCGTCTGATTAGGACTTGTTAAAAGCTGATCTACTCCGCCATTTGATACCCACGTCCCCGAATACCTTTCAATCTTCTTTCCTTGCCACGGCGAATCCTGATAAAGAACAGATCCATTAAAGCGGGGGTCTTTATTTTTGAAAAGGTTAATAATATCATATGCCCCCTGGCTCAATGCAGCACGGTCTAATTTGCCGGACGAACCATCTATATTTTCAAAAGCTTCCACTTCCTCTAAGAGCACATTGACTTCCTGGCCCCATCCCACTGAAATGCCTTGAACAGCAAGCCAGAAATCTGTGGAATGCCCCTTGCCGCTGAGTCCATTGTACTGAACGGAGAAAATAGTTTCCACATTACGTTTATCCATAAACAATTGATAAAAGTTTTTCGCCTTATCACCAGGATATTTATTATACAATGCTATATTGCCCGTGCTCTGGGAATAGTCCATAATTTTCTTTGAGGCATCATAAGATTTTTGGAAATAATCATTTGCCTGATCACTTGGCAAGCCCACAATTCCATTGACTTGAACCTGGCCGTATTTGGCAATAGTGGCAGCGTATAGCATTGACCTGCTCATTAAAGCAAGCGCAGCGTATTTTGAGGCCCGGCCGTATTCTGTATTGGACCTCACATCAGGTAGTATTGAGTATATTTCATTTAACTCGGAGTAGATGAAATCATAAACTTCCTTTTCAGTATTTCTGGGCACAGCAAGTTGAGCGATGGGGTCAGTGATTTGTTGTACTTTTGTAATGAGTGGAACGCCGCCATATCTTTTTACCATTTCGAAATAGGCATACGCGCGAAGAAAGCGAACCTCCGCCGTGTAAACATTAATATCCGTTTTACTTAAAGTGCTGCTTCCAATTTTTTCAAGGAACTCGTTCATCCTGCGAACTGTGGGATATCCCCACCACTGATCATAGGTAGTGGTTGCATTCTCCAAACCCTTGTTGTAGATAACACGTTGATCCCAGTACCCGCCCTGCTGTACAGCTTCATCACAAAGCACATCCGGAAAATAAACAGCAGCGCCGAGCGGGTTCCAGTTCCATCCGGCATTATTCATATGCAATGGCAGTTCATTATACAAATTGTAAATGTACGCGTTTATTAACGCGGTGTCATTAAAGACAGCTCCGTCGGATATTCTGTCGATCGGTTTTTTATCGAGCAATTCCTTGGCACAGGAGGTCATGACCAAGGTTAGCATTATAAGTAAGTATTTTTTCATGACTGTATTTTTTAAAATTTAGCTCTTAATCCAAGTGTATAGGTTGACTGTTGAGGGTAGTACAATCCATTATTATAGCTGGGGGCTTCCGGATCATATCCAAAATGAGACAAATTATCGAAGGTTAACAAGTTTGTTCCTGCAATAAACACAGATACGTCAGGAAAACCATGTTTCGCCACGAGCTGCTTCGGTAAGGAATAGGCCAGCATTAGCGATTTTAGTCTTAAATAGGCTCCTGATTTATACCAAAAATCCGAAAACCTATTTTGATTGGCTGGTAAACCAATACTTGCTCTGGGATATTGTGCGTCAGGTCTTTCAGGCGTCCAGCGGTTTTTATAGAAGTATTCGTATCCATTCTGGTCTTGGGTAAATGTCGACTGGGCGTCGGCGGTGATCTGGAAGTTAAATCCGGTAGCTCCTTGCCATAGGGCGTTCAGGCTGAAATTTTTCCATGAAAAATCCATATTTAAACCATAATACCAGTTTGGGATCTGCCCGTTTCCAATCGAGGACTGATCTTTCCAATCGATTTTACCATCATTGTTGAGGTCTTTGTAGATCAAATCTCCCGGTTTCAGGGTTGTATTATTTGCCCCGTCCTGATTAATAGACCAACCGGCAATCTGTTGTTTTGATTGAAAGAAACCATCGGTTATATAGCCAAATGTTTGATCGACCCACTTCCCTGTGCGTTTGTAGATTCTGATTTGATCGGGATCCGTATATGTCGGCTCTTCGTAATGAAGCCATTTCGCCCTGGAATACGAAATATTACCTGTTAACCCGAGGTTAAAATCACCTAAATTTTTCCTGTATCCCAACACTAATTCAAATCCCCTGTTATCCTGACTATTGATATTTTCAGCAGGCAAAACTGCCCCGAATGAATAAGGTAAGGACGTTGCCTGGGTAGCCAATATCCCTTCACGTTTTCTATAAAACACGTCCATAGTTACACTGATTGCTCCAAACAAGCGGGTGTCCAAACCGACATTGTAGTTATGAAGATTTTCCCAGGTAATATAAGGGTTGGCTAATCCGGTACTTACAATGGTTTGCTGTGGAGAAGAGCCGACGATATAGGTGCCGTTGTATTGATAACCCGTTAGATATTGAAAATTTCCAGTATTGTCATTACCTGTATTACTATAGGATACTCTTAGTTTTAAATTATCAATCCAATGAAATTTAGACATGAATTTTTCCTGGGAAATAATCCACCCTAATGAGACGCTGGGAAAAAAGCCCCATCGGCGATCACTTGCAAATTTAGGTGAGCCATCATATCGAACGGTTGTTTCCAGCAAATACTTCGAATCAAACCCATAGTTAAGCCTCCCTATGTAACTTGCCCTTCCGTCTTCGTATGCGGTACCTGTTGTGGTTTGGTTATCCGTACCTCCGGCAAAAAGCTGTTGCACGGCTGTTGAAATATAGTTTATTCTGTTACCTGAAAAATTATTGCCATTCCCGCTGATTCCCTCAAACAACACCAATCCCTTCAGTGAATTTTTGCCGAATTTAGTGTCATAATTAAGGGAATATTGCTCGGTTGTTCGCCTGTTGTTTGCCTGGCTTTCTGTTAAAGCATTTAAACCGTTTACGCTTACCAGGCTATAAATATCGTGAGCACGGTCATAGTTATAAGTTGAGAATTGTTGAGACCAGTTTTTATTGTAGTCGTCATCTTTATAGTAAGTCAATCGCCCTTCTGCGTAGAGATTTTTTATAAAAGGAAAATCGTATCTCAGCTTAAAGGTGCCGGTAAAATAATTGCGTTCATCATTGACGTACCCAACCACATCCTTTTGGGTTGCATTCAATCCGTTTGCGCCCACTCGCCCCAGTGCCGGGTATTTGGTTGGATCGGGGTATGTAGCGCCATAGATAGGCTGACTTCTTAAAATATCGAGAAAAATATCATTTACGCTTATATTTGGATCACTTCTATTTTCTTTTCTGCCAGAAATATCAACAGAAGCCGATAGGGATTTATTAATTTTAACATCAAGATTTGAACGGACGTTATATCTGTTGAATCTGCTGTCTCCGCTTTTCCATAATCCGCCCTGGCTCGCCTGTCCGAGTGAAAAGAAATATTTTGCGCTTTCATTTCCACCATCGATATTAAGGTTATTTATTTGCTGGGGTGCAAATTTCCTTGTGGCAACTTTATACCAATTTGTATTTGGATAATTGGCCGGATCGTCCTGGCTTCTATAATGAGTTATCGCATCCTGACTGAACCTAAGATTTTGCGTGGCGACACCGTCATTCAGTTGAGCCTCATTATATAATTCTGCGTATTCGCCCGCATTCATCATCGCTGGATACCTTGTAGGTGTAGATAAGGTGTAGGCGGAGTTAAACGCTATCTTAGGTTTTCCGGAGGTTCCTCTTTTAGTAGTTACCAGGATTACACCGTTGCCAGCCTGTGCACCATATATAGCCGCTGATGCATCTTTCAGTACACTTATTGATTCTATGTCCTGCATATCAAGATTTCCGAAATTACCCTGTTGGGTGCCGTCCACAATAATAAGGGGAGAGCCGAATCCTCTTATACTCAGCGTCGGATCGTCGCTGCCCGGCTTACCCGATGATTGTTTTAGCACCAGACCGGGTAATTTGCCGGATAGCGCAGTTGTCGTATTTACAACCGTCATTTTTTCCAGCTCTTTGGCTTTTACACTTTCAACGGCACCAGTCAGGTTTATTTTTTTAGAAATGCCGTATCCAACAACCACAACAGCATCCAAATCTGTTTCTTCCGGAACAAGATTTAAATGAAGATCCTGCTGGTCTGCCACCGCAATTTCCTGCGTTTTATATCCTACATAGGTAAAAGTGATAATATCGCCAACATCGCCTGCTATTGAAAACTGACCTGCTTTATCTGTTGTCGTTACCCTCTTTTTACTTTTTATACTTACGGTAACACCAATCAGCGGCCGGCCGTCTTGTTCGGTTACTTTGCCTTTTATAGTATGGTCTGCAGGAACTCCGGATCCCTTCATTTCCCTTAATACATCAACAAATACTATATTTCTATGTTCTTTGGTTACCGGCAGATTAATGGCATTAGCCTGCGCTTGAAGGGTTATAAAAAAAAGCAAAATAAGCAGTAATCTATTGGTCAATAAATTTCTAAGCGTGAGGGATAATAATCCTATCCTCGTCGCTAAAATGTAATTTCTCATTACTTTTGGTTAGTTTAAAGTTTGTAATTGGGTATAATTAATTAGGAACTGAAACCGAATGCCGGGTTAGTAGCAGCTTTCCCGGTATTTTTTTCAGTTTTTTCGTTTAGTCTGAATTTAGTTTATAGGCGAAACCCTCCTCTCTTCGATTTTTAATTTTAGACAGTCACTCGTAATCCTGATTCATATTTATTTATAATTGTCGCTTTAGCCGGTAAATGTCGAACCGGCTCAATCAGCAAGGCTAAATAAGCTTTAATGAGATTGTCAAAAAGGGGTGTCTTTGGTATTTTTAGAGGGTAGAATTTTATTTAAACCACGTTAAAGCCTGCTTTTTACCCAAACCGGTCATTTTAGGAGCCCTTAGAAAACTTAAACAGCATACAATGCAGTACGTTAAATTCCCAATTAATGCACAAATCATACAGGCCAAACAAAGTCGCCCTCAGGAATATAGAACTTTATCCGTATCGCGCTTCAACTTTAAATCAGTTCATGCGCAATACCCGTGATCACTGTACGGCAATTCAATATTGTATAAGCTTTACGTTCCTGTTACGCTCTATATAAAAACAATCCACAGAGCAAACGGAAAATGTATAAACAACGGATGCCAAACGGCTGATGCGGCACCGATGCAGACGTTGGAAGTAGCAATAGCTTTAATCAGCAATGGCAGAAGATACTGTCAATTAGTATTGAACGGCATTGTGAAATAGTAACGGCTGTAAAAGACCCTTGTCAGATAATACTGGCAAGGGTCTTTTGATTTAGTCCGGGAGGCCGCGACGGCCACTCATTTACAACCCGATAAAAAATCGACATGTTTAGCAACCCGAATTAATTGTATATCTGCAGATCATGAAGTGCGATCATAAGTAGCTGGAGCGATATAACAGTACGGGCAATCTGCGGTTGTTTACAAAATATCACGCCATAGGGTAAATGCAGGTTTGATCAGAACGCTGAACGTAGTTGGACTTCGGGTACTTGTGCCGGAAAGGAAATAACCTATCCGGTTGATTTCCGAATAATCCGGTTATCAAGTCGGTTTAGCGTTGTCTGGTGATTTTGTCTTCGTAAATTATTGGTCATCCGGCTAAGTTGTGGAAGAATTTTTATTCCTGAATCGCAAGGAGGCATCCTGTTCTTCAAACAAGAAAATTTACCAAAAAAACCGTATTTCAGATTAAAATAAACCCTTTTATATTACCAATTCTACCCCTTTTTAACCCGTCTGTTGTCGGTTTATTTGCAACTGACAATTCCAAAAAACAAGTAGCTGCAGCCTCATTTAAAGTTGGTAGAAGCTACCGGGGCTCAAAGATGAATATTGTAAAAAAAATAAAAAGAGCAGGACTGACTGATCGGAAAATAAAACCCGAATGGATGCAATAATGGGGCGGACATATAACGCTTCACTGATGACGCTAATGATAAAAATTATTAACCATTTAACCGTTATAAGTATGAAAATTCAGTTAAATTACCCCATATTGCGCCTACGGACGCTAAAATCGATGTTTTTTCTTCCTGCAATCTTTTTTTTGATTGTGTTACCAGTATTGTTGTTAACTGCCTGTAAAAAAGGCAACTCAGTCAAAGACGAATCGCTTAATACCGTAACTATTCCCGACTCAGTAAAAAATTCTACCGGAAGCACATTCGGGCCGGGTACAATGTACACTCCTGCAGCCAGTGATCCTATGCCGGGGGCATTATATGCCAGGGCTGCGGAGCTTAGTCACAGCGGAAGAGATGATGGAAAAATGTATGCCACGTTTGAAAGATATTCATCCGCGGCTCAGGGATTTCCTATATTTGAAAGTACCGACGGCGGCGTCAGTTGGAGCAAAGTGGCTGATGTCACTGACCAGGTGAACGGAAGCGGCTGGCAAATGAAATTCGAGCCTTTTTTGTATGAATTGCCCCAACAAATTGGCAGCATGCCAGCAGGTACGTTGCTTTGTACCGGGATCAGTTGTCCCAGTGATTATTCCCACACAAAGATTGATATTTATAAAAGCAACAATCTCGGCAGAACCTGGAGCTTTGTAAGCTCCGTTGCTACGGGTGGTGTTGCTAATTCAGATGGAACGCAGGATCCTATCTGGGAACCATTCTTAATGGTGGCCAATAATAAACTGATTTGTTACTATTCGGATGAAAGAGACCCGGCCAACAACCAAAAGTTAGTCCATGAAACCTCCGCAGACGGTGTAGCATGGAGCTCGGTAGTAAATGACGTAGCATTAGGCACCACCCTCCGACCCGGGATGGCATCGGTAGCAAAAATGGCGAACGGGCAATATATTATGACTTATGAAGTGGTGAATGCTTCTGGTACACCAACGAACTACAAAATCTCTGCAGATGCTGAAAATTGGAACCCATCCAATGCCGGCACAACCATTGCAAACGGTGGTTCTCCTTATGTTGCAGAATTACCCAGTGGCAAACTGGTAATGAACAATGCTGGCTCCGGTAAAATTTTTGTAAACCAGAGCAATGGAACGGGTACATGGGCTTCTGATAATACCCCGATGGGTTTTGCCTATTCACGTGGATTGCTGCCGCTCAGCAATGGAAATTTATTTATTATTTCCGGGGGCTGGCTGTCCACCAGAAACAAGGTAACGTATGCAAGTGTAAACATAGGGGACTGACCTGGTTCTAAACAGTACAACACTGCATATATATTGATAATTCAAAAATATTTACAAATGGCTCAAACGTTTAGCAGTATACAAGCGGTGCACCCCGGGATCAGAACCGGCTCATTCAAAATACAGGACAGGAATGCACCCTATCCTGCCAAAAATTATATTTCAATTTCAAAAAATTCGTAATCATCAGATCTTATATGACATACTTACCTGACGGAAACAGATATAAAAAAATGCAATACCGGCGTTGCGGCAAAAGCGGAATTAAGCTGCCGGAAATTTCGCTCGGCCTTTGGCACAACTTCGGCTATGCGGATGATACAGACAACTTTCGCAAAATTTTACACCTTGCTTTTGACAGTGGCATCACCCATTTTGACCTCGCTAATAATTATGGGCCGCCGCCAGGCACGGCCGAAGAAAATTTCGGAAATATATTAAGAAGAGACTTCGCCGGCTACCGCGATGAGCTCATTATTAGCACCAAAGCCGGCTATACCATGTGGAGCGGCCCTTATGGCGACTGGGGATCAAAAAAATACTTGATTTCTAGCCTCGACCAAAGCTTAAAGCGCATGGGGCTGGAATATGTGGACATTTTTTATCATCATCGCCCGGATCCTGAAACAAGCCTCGAAGAAACCATGGACGCACTAAACCTGGTTATACGCCAGGGAAAAGCCCTTTATGCCGGAATATCCAACTATCCTGCCGATAAAGCAGAAAAGGCTTTCGCAATATTAAAAGACCTTCGCACTCCGTGCCTTATCCATCAGCCTAAATATTCGATGTTTGAACGCTGGGTTGAAGGAGGGTTACTGGATGTCTTAGAAAAAGACGGTGTAGGCTGTATTCCTTTTTCGCCGCTGGCCCAGGGCATGTTAACGGATAAATACCTGCACGGCATTCCGGAAGATTCACGGGCGGCGAGCTCGACCGGATTTCTGCAAACCAGCCACATCACACCGGAAAAACTCGAAAAAATAAAACAGCTTAACCAGCTTGCCCTGTCGCGCGGGCAAAGCCTTGCCCAAATGGCTATATCATGGCTGCTGAAAGATCACCGTGTAACATCCGTATTAATCGGCGCCAGCAGGCCCGCGCAACTTACAGACTCATTAAAAGCGTTGGATAATATTGCATTTTCCAGCGACGAACTGGCCAGAATTGAAACCATTCTGGCGAATTGACAGAAATGATTAGCTGATTGCGGTTAAGACTTATCCCGGTCAATTAGTCCGGCATTCGCTGAAAAAACCAATGAAAATTATAAAAAATCCTTGCCTGGTAAATATCCGGCAGGGTTTTTTGCCGGCACTATACCAGAAACCATCTTGATAAGCTCATCAAAAAAACCTATGCAAAACAACGGATCTGACGCCCCCTGGCAAATTATATGAAATCTGGTAATATAAATTTACAGGCCGGCACGTACTAAGGCAGTCGTTTATTTGCATCCAAAAATCCGCAATACGATTTTTTGCATGTAAAAAACCAATCAATTTCGGACGTCAATGATTGCTTCAATCGAAGTTCAGT
>NZ_JBFUKF010000052.1:0-21427 GCF_056400985.1 Mucilaginibacter sp. P4_G9
ATACTTATCTATCCCAAGTTCAAGGTCAGGAGATGCACCCTACGTTCCATTTGTATAGGCACGAAAATAAGTCTTATCACATTGATTATTGTTTTGTATCAGAGTATTTTTTAGAAAGAATTATGGCCGTGGAAGTTGGAGAATATCAGTATTGGAAAGCTTACAGCGATCATTCACCGTTGATAGTGGAATTTAACATGATGGATTAAATTATTTACGTACACAATTGCCAAGAGAGCGATTAACAATGTTCTGATTTACAGACTCCCTCTGCATAGTTCGCGATTGCTTCGTTCCTCGCAATGACATTTTTTTACAGCCGTTATCCTACAACTCATACGACGATTTCCTACTAATCTCACTCACCAAATCCTTAATCAATTCCCGCCCGCTTTTCCAGCGCTTTAAGCGGTTGGCCTGTTGAATGCCGGGCCTGTCTTTAATTTCGAGATCCGGGTGGTAGTAATCCTGCATAATGGCCTTCATTGCGTTGTGGATGTCATAGGTGCTTCCGGTTAACGCGAGTTCCGGGTTGTTTTTTACCAGGTCGGCCAGGGCATTGGCCATGCTGGTGGCGTAGTAGGGGCAGTCCCAGTCATGGCGATAAGGGTTATCGCCTTTAATATTTACCTTTTGTAGCGGGTGCGAAAGATCTTCTACGATCTCTGCTATCGCCTCGCCAAATACATGCGAATATTCTGTAATAAAATGGTTCCACCAGCGCGGGTGATGGGGCAGCTCCTTGAGCAGGGTATCACAAACCATAACGCGCCGGGGGAAGTCGGGATTTGCCGGGTCCATGATCACCAGGGATGTTCCAAAATGCCCCTCTTCGGGCGAATGCCTGCTGTAGATCACAAAAAATTGCGGCTGTGTTTCACCTGCCTCATGCATGGCGGCTATAAGCACTTTTACATCCTGTAAGCGCTCTTCCAAAAATCCACGTTTAAAAAGCACGTGTAGGTTGCCTGCCGATTTTGCTGTGCAGCGCTTACTGTTTTCGTCAAATACATTCCCGTTTGCCGGGCGGCTGCTAAAATGATTGCCGCTGTTATACCGGATTTGTTCGGATCCGGTGGGGTAGGTACTGATATCCGCGGTATCGCCCGCCTCAGTCTGCTTGTAAGGATGGACCGAGCGGAACGGAACATGCATCCGTTCGCTATCCATCCTGCGGGCAAGGTTATAAATCCGCTGCTCAGTGGGTGCCAGTAAGGGATCTCCGCTTACCGGGTCAAAATAAACAGACCGTGCACGACGGCCCAGGTGGCAGGCAATGGGACGGTTTTTTAACAACCGCTGGATTGGATGCCGCGTATTCAAAAAGAAATCCCGCAAGGCATCATTGGCCAGGTACTCATCCAATGGCTGATCAAACTGGAGCAATGTTTTATCCTCGTGGTTATACACCCATGCACGCAAAAAATTGCGCACTTCCCACTCGAAGCTGCGGTTTGCAGCTTCTGCTATTTCTATAGTGCAAATGGGGTGTTTCATAAACTTCCTGTAGACAAGCAATATCGTAGTAAAAAACGTGATAAAGGTCAAACGATAATCATAATTAATACAAATGCTGTAAATAGTTTTGTCCGGATAATGTTGGGCGTTGCCTGCGGCCGGGCCATCCGTTCATACGCGCACAAGGCATTAGGCGCGGCCCCAACACAAGGCCATTGCGCGGCGGGTATCCACTGCTGTCCCTAACGCTTTTTCTGAACCGGAATTAAACGAATTAAAGAATTAACAGAATTTAAAAGCAAATTCGACAAATTCTAAAAATTCGTTTAATTCCGGTTCAGATAAAATTCTGATTCGGACAAATGCATTAGCGATTGCAGCGGATACCGGCCCGCGCCTAAGGCCTTGTGCGCGTATGAGCGTAAAGCGCGGCCCGCAGGGAATGCCATTATTGGAGTATGGATTAAAGGATAAAGGAACAAGGACTTCATCTATAAAATAAATTCATCCTGCTTACATGGCTTTCACCTATCGCTAAATTATTTACCTTTGCCCCAATGAAATTCCTATGCTACATATCTGCCCTGGTTGTGCTGCTGCTTACGGCAAAGCCATGTTGTGCCGATAATGATTGTAGCATCAAAAACGCTGTTGCAAAAAACACCCCGGCCAAATCATCGCCCAAAGAGAAAGATTGCCAGGGTTGTTCGCCGTTTTTTGCATGCGGCTCATGTACCGGGTTTACCGTTACCAAAGCTATTGACCATACCTTGGTTTTATTGCCCGCAATACCCGTTAAGCATGTTGTTGCTTATAACAGGCCAAATACCGAAGATGTTGCCCTTTCCATCTGGCAACCGCCGCAGATAAGTTAATACAAGCCACCATTACAGCTAAGCAGCTGATTGTTTTTTGTATTCTATTAGCTTTAAGCTTTGTGCTTTCTGCTTTTAGCTTCAACATAACTAATTTCCTTATTTATGAAAAAAATCATAGTGCTTTTTACGGCACTTTTATATACCGCTGTGGCGTATGCCCAGGATACGCTTAAAGCAATTATTAAAGACGCGAAAACTAACGAAACCCTGATTGGTGCAACAGCCATAATACAGGGGATTAATAAAGGGGCTACTACCGATGCTGCCGGTTTAATTACCTTAACAAATATACCCGCAGGCAAACAGGTTATCCGCTTTAGTTATATAGGTTACGAAACCCGGCTGGATACCTTGACATTCCCGCTTACACAAACGGAACCAATGATCATCTTGCTACAGGCTAAAGGCAGTGGCGAAGGTGAGGAGCTGGGCGAAGTTACCGTATCATCCACCCGCAGCAGCCGTACCATTGCCAATATTCCTACCCGGGTGGAGGTTATCTCGGGCGAGGAACTCGACGAAAAAGCCAACATGAAACCCGGTGATATCCGCATGCTGCTTGCCGAAAGTACAGGCATCCAAACGCAGCAAACCTCGGCAACCAGCAATAATTCCAGCATCCGGATCCAGGGACTCGATGGTAAGTATACACAAATTATAAGGGACGGGTTTCCGTTGTACTCCGGCTTTTCGGGTGGCCTGGGCTTGCTGCAAATTGCCCCGCTCGATTTGAAACAGGTTGAAGTGATCAAGGGCTCATCCTCCACGCTGTATGGCGGCGGCGCTATTGCGGGCCTGGTTAACTTAGTATCTAAAACACCAACCGATCAAAGGCAACTCAACTTCCTGTTAAACGGTACTTCGGCATTGGGTTTGGATGCCAGCGGTTTTTATGCGCAGAAGTTTAAAAAAACGGGCGCAACTATATTTGCAGCCTATAATCATGGTACAGCTTATGACCCGGCCAATATCGATTTAACCGCCATCCCAAAGTATAACCGGTTTACGTTTAACCCCAAATTGTTTTTTTACCTGGATGATAAAACCACCCTGGTAACTGGCATCAACAGCACCATAGAGAACCGTATTGGCGGCGACCTGCATTATATTGAGGGCGACGGCAACGCGCAGCACAGTTATTATGAAAAAAATAAAACAGGCAGGTACAGCACACAGGTTGAGCTCGACCGCACTTTGAATGAACGGGAAAAGCTGGTATTTAAAAACAGTGTAAGTTATTTCGACAGGGCTATCAACCTGCCCGATTTCCGGTTTTCGGGGATCCAGTTTTCAACTTATAGTGAAGCAACTTACTCCCGTACAAACGAAAGATCTGACTGGGTTGCAGGATTAAACTATTTATCAGAAAACTTTGCCGAGGATAAAAACAGCGCCTTCCCGCTCAGGAGCTACAACTACAGCACCATAGGTGGTTTTGTGCAAAACACCTGGAATGCCACACAAAAGCTGACTGTTGAAAGCGGCTTACGCGGCGACTATCATAACCGGTACGGCTTTTTCTTGCTGCCCCGTTTGTCCGCTTTGCTGAAGATCAATTCTCATTTTTCAACCCGTTTGGGTGGTGGCCTGGGTTATAAAGCGCCTACAGTATTTACCGAGGATGCCGAACGCATCCAGTTTAGAAATGTATTGCCCGTTGACGTTAAAAACACTACAGCCGAACGGTCATATGGCGCCAATTATGACCTGAATTACCGTACAGGTTTATTTGATGATAAGGTGAGCTTTAGCGTTAATCAATTGTTTTTTTATACGCGGATAGAGAAGCCAATCCTGCTTGCATCGCTGCCCGATGGTAACCTCCAATACCAGCAACCCCGCGGCGACCTGAACACCAAAGGATTGGAAACCAATGTGAAGCTAACCTATGCCGATTTTAAACTGTTTATAGGTTATACGCTGGCCGATGTAACGCAACATACAGGCAACAACATTGCAGCATATCCGTTAGTATCTAAACACAGGCTGAACAACGTACTGGTTTATGAAATAGAGAATAAGTTAAAGATAGGATTGGAAGCCTACTATTTTAGTCCGCAACGCTTAAATGACGGCACCACAGGCAGGGCCTACTGGACAACCGGGTTGATGGCCGAAAAGATCTGGGAGCGGTTTTCCCTGTTCATTAATTTTGAGAACCTGACCGATACCCGGCAAACAAAGTTCGACGCCATTTATACCGGTAGCATAACCAACCCGGTGTTTAAGGATATATACGCCCCTTTGGACGGCTTTGTTGTGAACGGGGGGATAAAGATTAGGTTGTAAACAGGCCCGCTCACTTCTGAGAGAGAATGATGTATATCGCATGGCGGCGACGACTCACCCCGACGAGGCGTTGCCCGTCACCCCTCTCTCCGCTTCGCGCATAGAGGGGATAAAAAAATGCGTTCAACCCTCTTTGCGGCTTTAGCCGGAGAGAGGGTCGGCCAGCGCAGCGTAGCCGGGGTGAGTCTTAGCCGGCGTTCAAAGCCGATGTTTATTTGAACCGGAATCTGTCATTACAGATGCGATAAATATCAAAATTGATTATTAAAAACGCCCCTGATAAGCGCAACGGGGCGTTTCTGCTTAAAAGAACTTTACACAGTTGGCACCGCTGTAAAAATACTTTTATAGTATTTAAAGTAGGCTATGCCCAAAAACAGGTTTAAAATAATTATTCCTAAAGCCATTGGGACACCTGCAGGGGCCAGCATGCTATGAAAAAGAAAAATATTTAACGAAATAGGAAAAAGAGCAAGCACAAACAAAGCAGTGTAACGGTTGATGAGCAAACCGATGCCTGAAGTAATTTCGATAACTTTCATGTATTGGAAAAAGTAACCGGAACCAAACAAACCGCCACTAAAAGCCTGTGCTTTCTCTGACATGGCAGGCTGCGCCATTGGGATAAAATGAAAAAAGAAATTAAAACCAAATACTACAAAGATGAGACCCAGCAATATGCGGGCAATTAATACTGCAATTTTCATAATGTTGAGGTTAAATGTAAGCTTAAACACTAAGTTTGGTAATTTAATTGACATAATCAAATGCTGTTTGTGCCAGGGCATTCAACAGGCATTACTTTTGAGGACACAAATACAATGAATACACAAAAAATAACTTTCGGCAACGGTTGCTTTTGGTGCACCGAAGCCATTTTTCAATCACTTAAAGGCGTGCTGTCAGTAACATCGGGTTACATGGGTGGCCATGTGGATAACCCAACCTACAAACAGGTTTGCACCGGTACAACCGGCCATGCCGAGGTAATAGCGCTGGAGTATGATGCCGATGTACTATCGCTGGATGAACTTTTGCTGGTTTTCTTTAAAACCCATAACCCAACAACGCTTAACCGCCAGGGTAATGATGTGGGCACACAATACCGGTCGGCTATATTTTATACTACCGATGAGCAAAAAGCCGCCGCAGAAGCCATGATCAAAACCCTTACAGACGAAAAAGTTTTTGATAGCCCTATTGTTACCGAAATTACCCCGGCAAGCAAGTTTTACAAAGCCGAAGCATATCACCAAAATTATTTTAACGATAATCCAGGTCAGTCGTATTGCGCGTTTGTTATCCAGCCAAAACTGAATAAATTTGCCAAAGAGTTTACGGATAAAATTAAGCCGGAGCTGCTGTAAAATTAATTGCGGCAATTAACCCAAGGTCATATACGCTTTTTTATCCTATCGTCATTGCGAGTGGTAAAATCCGTGAACTCTGAAGGGGGAATGACGTTACTAAAAGGGCTGTCATGCTGAGCCTGTCGAAGCATAGCGGGCAAAGGCCCCTCCGCACGAGTCTTCGACAGGCTCAGACTGACAGGCCTTTACACCTTGAAAGTCTAATACGTCATGGGTAGGCACGAAGCAATCCCAAACTATACAGATCGGATTTGCAAAGTTACTCTGTAAATCGGGGATTGCTTCGTGCCTCGCAATGACGATCTTTTTTTAACACTGTTTTTAAACTTCTTATCGCACCGGCAAATACATCATCACCCTACATGAAAAAAAGCTACATATTCCCAATGCTGTTGCTGCTGTTCACAGCCTGTGCATCCACAAAAAAAGCTGCTACCGGCAATGCACTTTCCATCACCAACGGCGGTAAAGCATGGGCGTCCATCTGGCAGCAAAGGGCAGCGGAGTACAAGGCTTTGTGTTTCCAGGCCTATAATATAGCCAGGCTGCGGGTTGATGAAGGCGTAAAAAATCCCGGCAGCAAACCGCTGGCCATTGTAACCGATATTGACGAAACCCTGCTTGACAACAGTCCCTATGATGCCGCCAGGGCATTACAGAACCTGGATTACAGTGATGCAACCTGGAAAGGGTGGACGGATAAAGCCATTGCCGATACTGTACCCGGCGCGCCTGCGTTTTTTAAATACGCGGCATCAAAAGGCATAACTATATTTTACATCACCAACCGTAACGAAAACGAGCGGGCCACAACCTTAAAAAATTTGCAATTGTATGGTTTACCCAATGCCGATGATGCACACCTGCAGTTAAAAACAACAACATCAAGCAAAGAGGCCCGCCGGTTAAATGTGTTAAAAACGCATAACATCCTGCTGCTTTGCGGCGATAACCTGCCCGATTTTGATATGCTATATGATAACCACCCACCCCAAGAAAGCCGGGTGGCAACAACGCAAAAGCTGCAGCAGGAATTTGGCAGCCGGTATATTGTAATCCCTAACCCATCATACGGCGATTTTGAGGGAGCACTGTTTCACTTTAATTATAAGCTCACAAACGCTCAAAAGGATTCTGTCATCAAAGCTAATATCAAGACGGATAAGTAGGTTTTATTCAGATATCCGGCATTTTGTGATGGGGATTTCGGATTAATGGCACAGATAGCTTATATTTAGTTTTTGTATGCAAAAAGGTGCTCCATAGCATGTTCCGTTTGCAAAAAGCCCCTCAATTGGCGCAAAAAACCGGGAAAATGTTGGAAAGATGTCAAATATTGCTGCTAAATGTGCAGAAACGGCAAATAAATTGCAAATTTGTAACCTGCATAAATACAGTTAACTCCCTGTTTAACGATGAGTGATAGAACGATACTGGTTTGGTTTAGAAATGACTTGCGCATAAACGATAACGAAATTTTGTTAGAAGCCGTACGCAAGGCAGATAAAGTACTGCCGGTTTATTGTTTTGATCCCTATTATTTTCAGCAAACAGCATCGGGTAATTTTAAAACAGGTAGCTTCAGGGCTCGTTTCCTGTTAGAGGCCGTTGCCGATTTGCGGAAAAATTTGCAGGGTTATGGTGCCGAACTCATCATCAGGATAGGGAACCCTGCCGAAATAATCCCCCAATTGGCTGCCCAATACCAGGTGAATGAGGTTTATCATCACCGCGAGGTGGCTTATGAAGAAACCGAAATATCAGAGCAGGTAGAGACAGCGCTTTGGAAAATGAGACTCAACCTGAAGCATTTTATAGGCCATACCCTATACCATAAGGAGGATCTGCCTTTCCCTATAAAAGACATTCCCGATAGTTTTGCCGTATTTAAAAAGAAGGTGGAACGCGATAGCAATGTACGCCCGTGTGTACCAACGCCCGAACATATTTATACGCCCGAAATTACAGATGCAGGAGAGCTGCCAACCTTACAGCAATTAGGATTGACAGAACCTGTGGATGATCCGCGGGCTACCAACTGTTTCCAGGGGGGCGAAACCGCCGCGCTGCTGCAACTACATAAATATTTTTCAAAAACCGACCTTGCGGTTAAATCAAAAGGGCGTAGTGGTAACATCAATAATTCGTCAAAATTATCGCCATGGATAGCAATTGGCTGTATCTCACTAAGGCAGGTTTATTGGGAAATATTTAAACATAGTCAGGAGGGAAGCACGCCGGGTGTTATGCTCAAACTGGAATTGCTTTGGCGCGATTATTTCAGGTTCATGTTTAAAAAGCATGGGCAAAAATTTATACAAGCCAAAAAAGCCGGGGAAGAAGCGGTGGTATCAGCCGCGGGTGAAGAAGGCTTTTTAAAATGGACGGCAGGTAAAACCGGCGTTCCGTTTATTGATGCCTGCATGCATGAGCTGAATGCCACCGGCTACATCTGCAACCAGTGCAGGCAAATTGCAGCAAGCTACCTGGTAAACGACCTTAAAGCCGACTGGACAAAAGGCGCCACTTATTTTGAAGAAAAACTGATAGACTATTCGCCCGCCAGTAACTGGGGCAACTGGGCCTTTATAGCCGGCGTGAACGACGCCAAAGAAAGCAAATACGCCATAGCCGCTATGCCCCAAAAAGAGCTGGAAAACAAAAGCGATTTTGTGAACACCTGGCAATCATCACTTAAAGATGAGGCCGGTGATTTGGTGGAGGCATAAGTTGCGAAAAAAAAAATTTTGTCATCCTGAGAGCTAAAATCCGGGGACTCTGAAAGGGGGGATGACGTTGCTAAATGGGCTGTCATGCTGAGCCTGTCGAAGCATAGCGGGCAAAGGCCTCTCCGCGCGAGTCTTCGACAGGCTCAGACTGACAGGCCTCCACACCTTGAAAATCGAATACGTCATGGGTAACGCAGTGAAGGATTTCCTCTCCGCCATGCTTCTTCGCCCTGTACAGTCAGCGAACAAGTCCTGAACGCTGTGAAGGATGACAATTGCTCTAACTCAAAAGTACACTTTTTATAAAAATCAGTTATTACCACTGTCTTTCCTGATCTACGTATTCATCAATAACTGTTTTACTCCATAAAGAAGAACCTACTCCGGAGATAGAAGATAGCTTTATTTTCTTTTCTTTGGATTCAGACTTACGAATCAATAACGCAAGTTTTTCTAATAGACTTAGCTGAGCATCCTTGTCAAGGCGCTTTACTTGCAATAAGATGTCATTTACGTTCAAATCTACATTCATATCTATACAAAAATAATAGTATTCTCTGTACATAACATAAAGATGCTATGCTAACCTCGCGGGAGCTAAGTTTATAACATCTTCTAATATAAATTTATGTTGTTATACTCCTTTTAATAATACCAAGCGGTATTTTATCCTCCAAATCACCTGTGTATCATTAAATCAGGATTACAAGTACTCAAATTTCTTTACAATTAATTGTGGAGTATATAAGCCTATATGCTTACTTTTGTACCGTTTTAAAGATCATTTTCACATGGATCGTCTAAATTATATTAATAGCGGCAACGCAGACTACATCAATTCCTTATACGAAGCATACAAACAGGACCCCGAATCGGTAGATTATGGATGGCAAAAGTTTTTCGAAGGTTTTGAATTTAACCTAAATACCAACGCGACCGGCACGGTTGCAACATCGGCAGCCCCGGCAATTGGTGATGAAACGCACGATCACTTTTTAAAAGAGATCAATGTGTTGAACATGATCCATGGATACCGTTCACGCGGGCACCTGTTTGCCAAAACCAACCCTGTGCGCGAGCGCCGCCACTATTACCCTGGTAAAGAACTGGAAACATTTGGCCTGAACGAGGGCGACCTGGATACGGTTTTTAACGCTGGTGTTGAAGTTGGCCTGGGTGCAGCCAAACTGCGCGACATTCGCCAGCTGCTGGAAGATACCTATTGCCAGGCCATCGGTGCCGAGTACAGGTACATCCGCAATCCTATCAAGATTAAATGGTTTGAGGATAGGATGGAGAAGCATCGCAATACGCCTTCATTCACCAACGACGAGAAAAAGCTGATGCTGAATAAGCTGAACGAGGCTGTAACTTTCGAGAATTTTTTGGGTACCAAGTTCCTGGGTCAAAAACGTTTCTCGCTCGAAGGAGCAGAGGCGCTGATCCCCTCACTGGATTCGGTTATTAAAAAAGGCGCCGACCTGGGTATCGAGGAGTTTATCATTGGTATGGCTCACCGCGGCCGTTTAAACGTGCTTACCAACATCATGGAGAAAACCTATAAAGAGGTGTTCTCTGAGTTTGAAGGCAAAAACTTTGATTCTGAATCACCTTTTGGCGGCGATGTTAAATACCACTTAGGTTTTTCTACCGATGTAATTACATCAAACGGTAAAAAAGTACACTTAAGCTTGTGTCCTAACCCATCGCACTTAGAGGCGGTTGACCCGGTTGTTGAAGGGATTACCCGTTCAAAGATCGACTTTAAATACAATGGCGATCATTCCAAGATAGCCCCTATATTGATCCATGGCGATGCCTCAGTTGCAGGCCAGGGTATTGTTTACGAAGTTTTACAAATGGAAAAACTTGATGGCTACCGCACCGGCGGCACCATTCACCTGGTTATTAATAACCAGATAGGTTTTACCACCAACTATAAAGATGCCCGTTCAAGTACCTATTGTACCGATGTGGCTAAAACTGTACTATCTCCCGTGTTTCACGTAAATGGTGATGATGTGGAGGCTTTGGCCTATGTAGTTAACCTGGCCATGGAGTACAGGCAGGTATTTAACGAGGATGTGTTTATTGATATTCTTTGTTATCGCCGTTATGGCCATAACGAGGCTGATGAACCAAAATTTACCCAGCCATTATTGTACAAGGCTATTGAAGCGCATCCCAACCCGTTGAAAATTTACAACCAGAAATTGATAGCCGAAGGCAGCATTGATGCCGAACTGCTTAAATCAATGGAGAAAACTTTCAGAGACGAGCTGCAGCAAAAGCTGGATGAATCAAAAGCCGAAGATAAGTTTACCGATACCATCGCCATGTTTGAAGGTGCCTGGAGCGGTTTACACCTGGCCAGTCACAAAGAATTTGTTCGCACGGTTGAAACATCGGTACCGGAAGAAGAATTATTGGAAATAGGTAACAAAATAACCACGTTGCCGCCAAACAAAGAGTTTTTTAAAAAGATAGAAAAACTGTTTGAAGACCGTAACGCCATGGTTAACAAAACCCGGGTATTTGACTGGGCTATGGGCGAATTACTGGCCTACGGTACTTTGCTAAAAGATGGTTACCCCATCAGGTTAAGCGGCGAGGACGTAAAACGCGGAACATTTTCGCACCGTCACGCGGTGTTAACCTTGGCCGAATCTGAAGATGAGTATACGCCGCTTGCTACTATAGAAACAGAAGCAAAGCTGAGCATTTACAACTCTTTACTATCCGAATATGGTGTTTTAGGTTTTGAATATGGCTACGCCCTGGCAAACCCTAATGCGCTTACCATATGGGAAGCCCAGTTTGGCGATTTCTTTAACGGTGCGCAAATTATTGTTGACCAGTATATTGCCAGTGCCGAAACCAAATGGCAGCGTGGTAATGGTTTGGTAATGTTGCTGCCGCATGGTTATGAAGGCCAGGGTCCGGAGCATTCATCAGCACGCGTAGAGCGCTTTATGGAGCTTTGCGCCGATGATAATATCCAGGTTGCAAACTGTACTACACCTGCAAACTTCTTCCATATTTTAAGGAGACAGATGCACCGTGATTTCCGTAAGCCACTCATCATATTTACGCCAAAGAGCTTGTTGCGTAGCCCTAAATGCGTATCGCCGATTGAGGATTTTACCAGTGGTAAATTCCATGAGCTATTTGACGATACTTACGCTGATGCCAAAAAGGTAAAACGGGTATTACTATGTACCGGTAAGGTTTATTACGATTTGTTGGAGAAACAACAGACTGATAAACGCAATGATGTAGCTATTGTACGCGTTGAGCAATTGTACCCGACACCGGTTACCCAGATCCTGAAGATTAAGGCGAAATATGATAAAGCAACCGAGTTTATCTGGGTACAGGAAGAGCCGGAGAATATGGGTGCATGGCCATACATTTGTCGCAAGTTTCATAACGATAAGGTGATTAACCTGAACGTGATCTCGCGTAATGAAGGCAGTAGTACAGCAACAGGTTTTGCCAAACAACATGCCGCGCAACAGCTGTACATTGTTTCAAAAGCATTTGAAGCACCTGCGGGCAAAGTGGTAAAAGAAGCAATAAAAAAAACAGCCAAAAAAATGGCTGATGCCGGAGCGGATTGATAATTTCGGTTGCGGGTTGCGGGTATCGTGTTGCGGGTAAGAAAACCCCGGCACCCGAACCTCGTAACACGATACCCGCAACCCAAACCTCACACCCGCAACGATAAAATATATAAATCTACAATACTAAAATATGAGTTTAGCGATCAAAGTACCTACCGTAGGTGAATCAATAACAGAAGTAACCCTATCAAGCTGGATTAAAAAGGACGGCGATCACGTGGAAATGGATGAGGTTATTGCCGAATTAGAATCGGATAAGGCTACTTTTGAACTTACTGCCGAGCGTGCAGGTACTTTACAAACAGTTGCCAAAGAAGGCGATACTTTAGCTATTGGCGCACTGGTTGCCAATATTGAAGAAGGAGCCGGTGCTGCTGCTCCGGCAGCACAGCCGCAGCCTGAAGTTGTAGCCAATGCTCCTGCACCTGCCCCTGTGGCCGAAGCAGCGCCTGCCGCTACTCCTGCACCCGCAACAGGTGGCGGTTCTTTAGAAATTAAAGTCCCAACTGTTGGTGAGTCTATTACAGAAGTAACCTTATCGCGCTGGATAAAAAAAGACGGTGATGCCGTTGAAATGGATGAAGCCATTGCCGAACTGGAATCAGACAAAGCAACTTTTGAACTGACTGCCGAGAAAGCCGGGATATTAAAAACTATAGCCAAAGAAGGCGATGTACTACCTATTGGCGCGGTAGTTTGTACCATTGAAGGTGCAGCCGCTGCAAAACCCGCTGCTGTGCATGTTACGCCAGATGTGGTTATTGCTACCGATGAGTCGCCGCGTGGTGGTGGCGCCGGTACTTCTGGTGGTAAAACTTATGCATCGGGTACACCTTCACCCGCTGCTGCAAAAATATTAGCCGAAAAAGGCGTTGATCCTAACGGGGTAAACGGTACCGGCGTTGATGGCCGCATCACTAAAGGCGATGCGCTTGGTGCACAGGCCGCACCTGCCCAGCCAGCTGCTAAACCGGCTGCTGCTCCAGCTCCTGCCGCTGCACCTGTTGCAGCCGGCGAGAGAAGCGAAAAACGCGAGAAAATGACCTCGCTGCGTAAAACTGTTGCCAAACGCCTGGTTGCCGTTAAAAATGAAACAGCCATGCTTACCACCTTTAACGAAGTGGATATGCAACCCATCATGGAACTGCGCGGTAAGTATAAAGATAAATTTAAAGAGAAACACGGCGTAGGCCTGGGCTTCATGTCCTTCTTCACCAAAGCGGTTACCGAAGCTTTGAAAGACTGGCCTGCTGTTGGCGCCCGTATTGAGGGCGAAGAGGTTGTTTACAGCAACTTTGCCGATATCTCGATAGCTGTATCGGCCCCTAAAGGTTTGGTAGTTCCGGTAATCCGTAACGCAGATAGCATGAGCCTTGCCGAAATTGAAAAGGCAATTGTTGTATTAGCAGGCAAAGCCCGCGAAAACAAACTAACTATACCAGAAATGACAGGTGGTACTTTCACCATCACCAACGGCGGTGTGTTTGGTTCCATGATGTCTACCCCAATATTAAACTCGCCTCAGTCTGCTATATTAGGTATGCACAATATTATTGAGCGCCCGGTTGCCGTAAACGGGCAAGTGGTTATCCGCCCGATGATGTACCTGGCCCTGTCATATGATCACCGCATCATTGATGGCCGCGAATCGGTAAGCTTCCTGGTACGTGTAAAACAATTACTGGAAGATCCTGCAAGATTGTTATTAGGGGTATAAATTACTCCATTATCGATATTAAAAAAGCCTGGTGAAAACCGGGCTTTTTTAATGAAAAAGAAAACTTTTTAAATTGAGAAACGTCCTTCATTTTTCTCGATTTTTCTCAATTTCTTTTGCACTTTTTTTGCATATTTATTGATATAATCAGCATTTTTCTGCCATTTTATAGCTAAAAAGCGGCTTTAAGAAGTTTTTTGGGAAATAATCAATGCAAAATCTTCTTGCGCTCTTTACTAACCGGGTTGAGGTAATTATTATCGGCCAGCCAGTCGGCCAAACGCTGCGGCCAGGTGCTGATGGATTGCAGCTTTGAGCGGTTACCCATATTAAACCCATGACCGCCCTGTGTAAAAATATGCACCTCGATGGGCACTTTGGCATCCCGGTACTTTTGCAGCAGGCTCACCACCGGTACGGCGCAGCAGGGGTCGTCATTGGCGGCAAGTAAAAAGGCAGGCGGGGCATCCGCGGGGATCACATCAGGTATATACAGCGGCCCCGGATAGATCTGGATCACAAACCCCGGCTTCGCATTCAGGCGGTCGATAGGGTCGGCGGCAGCGGGATCGCCTTTGCCATCGCCAAAGGCTACCATATCCACAACCTCGCCCCCGGCCGAAAAGCCCATCATACCTATACGGTTGGTATCCAGGCCATATTCAGTTGCTTTACTGCGTACCAGGCGCATAGCGCGATAGCCATCCTGCCTGGCATGCACATCAATTTTATAGGGCGAAAGGGTATCCCGGCCCAAACGGTATTTCAGCACAAAAACAGTGATGCCCAGGTTGTTGAGGTATTTAGCTGGCTCTACCCCCTCGGCTGTATAAACCAGCAAACGATGACCGCCACCGGGGCATATTACCACGGCAGCGCCATTAGCTTTGCCTGCTGGAGGTAAAAACACTGTAAGCGAAGGGTTATGGATGTTCTTCACCCAATAATCCTTTGCCTGTTCTGGTTCATTCCGCCGGTTCTCGAACCCGGGGGCACCCTTCGGCCAAAGCGGGATCACAGCAGGCTTTTCTTGTGCCAATACAGCAAATGGGGCTGCAAATAGCAGCAGGCATAGGTAAAGGGCGAGTTTTGTTTGCATAAAGTAAATATAGTTTATAGTTGATATTTCAAAGTTCATTGGCTTAAACTTTTATGTAACTTAATAGTTATAAAAAAGGATCATAGATCGTTAACTAAAATAATATGGCAAATTTCCAGGAAATTATAGCATCAGAGATACCAGTATYGGTTGACTTTTCGGCTGAGTGGTGCGGCCCTTGCAAAATGATGCCACCAATTTTGCAGGATGTAAAGCACGCCCTTGGCGATAAGGTAAAGATCATCAAAATAGATATCGACAAAAACCCGCAGGCTGCAAGCGCCTACAAGGTACAAAGTGTGCCAACACTCATGATATTCCAAAACGGCCAAACCAAATGGCGCCAAAGCGGCGTTGTACAGGCCAGGGACCTGCAGCGGACGATAGAGATGTTTATATAAGCCTTAGTCCTGCCTCTTAAAAGGAGAGGGGCTACGTGAGGCTTCCATGACAAATAGTTCATACTATGTATGTAACTTTAACGTATAATATTAAAAGCAAACCCACTATGGCAACTATCGAAAGCATCCAGAACGCGTATATTGATTATGTACTTACCGAAGGCTCGCAACCAAAATCGGTATACATATTTGCTAAACAAAATGAAATGACCGAGGCTGAATTTTACCAGCTCTTTGGTTCGTTTGAGGCGGTAGAGCAATCTATTTGGGCTGGTTTTGCCACAAAAACGTTAGCCGAAATAAGGGCCCAGGAAGTTTGGGGACAATATAGCGCCCGTGAAAAAGCCTTATCATTTTTTTACGGCTTTTTTGAGTTGCTTAAAGGCAGCCGCAGTTTTGCTATTTACACTATAAACAAACAGCCTAAAGGGTTTACTACACCGCGTGTTTTTGAGCGCCTGAAAGATATTTATGAAAATTTTGCTGATGAAATCCTGAAAGAAGGCATTGAAACAACGGAACTTACCGACCGCAAATTTTTCAGTAAACGCTATAAAGATGCACTGTGGATTCAGTTTGTATTTGTGCTAAACTTTTGGGTGAATGATAATTCAGCCGGGTTCGAGAAAACCGATGAGGCTATTGAAAAAGGTGTAAATGTAACGTTCGACTTGTTCCAACGCTCACCTATCGACAACCTTTTTGAGTACGGCAAATTCCTGGTAAAAAATGGCAGGATTTAAGATGAGATTTTAGAAATCATTATGACAGATAATAAAAAAGATCTTCTATCGAAAGATGGAGGAGATTTGCAGGGGGCTGCTCCCGAACAAAACAGCATACCAACTACCAAAGCAGAACGTTCGGCCAGGTTTGTAAAAACAGGGTTTAAAATAGGGGGCAACTATATAAAGCATTATTCAAAAAAACTGTTCAACCCCGGTATGGATAAATCCGAATTGAATGAGGATAATGCTGCAGATATCTATCAGTCGTTAAGCGAACTTAAGGGAAGCGCACTTAAGGTTGCTCAAATGCTCAGCATGGATAAAAACCTGTTGCCCCAGGCTTATGTAGATAAATTCACACAATCGCAATACAATGCCCCACCGCTTTCGGGGCCGCTGATTGTGCAAACATTTAAAAAATATTTCGGCAAAAATCCAGAACAGATCTATGATAAGTTCAATATCCGGTCGACCAATGCTGCATCAATAGGCCAGGTTCACCAGGCCGAACTGAATGGTAAAAAACTGGCCGTAAAGATCCAGTATCCCGGAGTAGGCGATTCTATATCATCCGACCTGAAACTCATCAAACCCTTTGCTTTCCGCATGTTGGGCATGAGTGAAAAGGAACTGGATGTTTACATGCGCGAAGTTGAGGAACGCCTGCTGGAAGAAACCGACTACGAGCTGGAAGTACGCCGCTCCATCGAGTTCTCGACCGCCTGCGCCAACCTGGATAATGTGGTTTTTCCTGAATACTACCCCGAACTATCCAGCAAGCGCATTATTACTATGGACTGGCTGGAAGGGAAACACCTTAAAGAATTTTTGGCTACCAACCCATCACAGGACTTGCGTAACCGGATAGGCCAGGCTTTATGGGATTTTTACAATTTTCAGCAACACGAATTGCGGGCTGTACATGCCGATCCGCATCCCGGTAATTTTATGATCACCCCGGAAGGTAAACTTGGTGTTATTGACTTTGGCTGCATAAAAGAGATGCCCGAAGATTTTTACTATCCATTCTTCTCGCTCACATCTACCAATCTGCTTGATAATAAGGAAGAAACTATCAAGGCTTTCCGCCAGCTGGATATGATCCGTAAAAATGATACCCCGGCACAGGTAGCGTTTTTTTACACCCAGTACAAGGAGATGATCAGTCTGTTTGCTTTGCCTTATATTGATACCCATTTTGATTTTAGCAAAAAGGAGTTTTTTGAAAAGCTCTTCAGCTTTGGCGAGCGGCTTTCAAAAATGCCCGAGTTTAAGCAGGCCCGCGGGGTTAAGCATTTTATTTATGTAAACCGTACTAATTTTGGCTTGTATAATATTTTACATGAGCTTAAGGCCGAGGTGAAAACGGATACATTTAAGCCGCATGTAGTGTTGGAGTATTGAGTGGGTATGGATACTCCTTCGCTATTCTAAGCGATAGTAGTGAATCAAATTGTCAACATATAAAATCTGCGTATATATCTTCCACAGGTTAGGATGATAAAATTTTAAGCTTGCAATCAATTATCTAATTTTTAATTTAGCATTAAATCTCAAATACTACCATGCCATTACTCCAAAACACCTTTGTTCACCATGTACATTTCTGGCTAAAAAATAAGACCGATAAGGATAAACTGATTGAGGGCTTAAACATATTGAAACCTATAGCCCATATCCGCGACATGCATATAGGCGTACCTGCCAACACCAACCGCGATGTGATTGATCGTTCATATGATGTTTCCTTATTGCTTTTGTTTGATTCGCCGGAGTTACAGGAAGCTTACCAGGTTGATCCTACCCATGTTATTTTTGCTGAGCACTATGCCAAGCCACTATGCAGCAAAGTTGTTGTTGTGGATAGTATTAATATATAGCCAGGCAGCTTAAAATACATTGTAGCATAACCCAATTAAAACACCCTGCGTTTTTGGTTGTTGCACATAACATGAAGGTATTACTTGCAGGCACCAATGGTTATATAAGTACAAAGCTTATACCTGTTTTGCTGGAGAAAGGCCATGATGTAATTTGCCTTGTGCGCGATAAACGCCGCTTTAATGAACACAACGACTTTAGCAGGCAAGTAACTGTTATGACCGGAGATTTGCTTAAAGAATCGAGTATAGAAGCCTTTCCTGAAGATATTGATGCGGCTTATTACCAGGTGCATTCCATGTCGCAGGCACAAGATTTTGCTGCATTGGAAGTATTATCGGCCTATAACTTTATTCATGCGCTGGATAAAACCAACTGCAGGCAAACAATATTTTTAAGTGGCATCGGTAACGATGATAATCGTTCCACACATCCCGAATCGCGCAGGCATGTAGAGGACGTTTTAAAGAAAGGCAAACCGGCGCTTACTGTGTTAAGGACGGGCCCAATCATCGGTCAGGGCAGTGCATCGTTCGAGATTATTCGTGATCTTACCGAAAAATTTCCTGTAATGGCCGGTGCCAGGTGGATGAATACCCGTTGCCAGCCAATTGCCATTTGTGATGTGCTGGGCTACCTGGAAAGTGTAATGCTCAATGAAAGAACGTTTAATAAAACCTTTGACATCGGCGGGGGCGATATTTTAACTTTTAAAGAGATGATGCTTACTTATGCCAAAGTGCGCCATCTTAAAAGATATATTATTAGCATTCCATTTCTGTCGCCAAAAATATCATCATATTGGCTATCCCTTATAACTTCTACGGGTTATGTGATGGCCCAAAACCTGGTAAATAGCATGAAGCACGAAACCATTGTGCATAATCATAGTATAGATCATATAATACTACGACAGTGCCTAACCTACGAGGAGGCTCTTAAACTTGCGTTCGTTTCCGTGCAACCAATAAGTAACGCAATGAAAAGCAAAGAACTATTAACCAATGAACAAGTGAATCAATGAATATATTAATAACAGGAGGTTCCGGTGGATTGGGTAAGCGGCTTAGTAAGTTATTGTTGGCGAAGGACCATTCGGTAAGTTTTTTGAGCAGGAATCCCGCAAAGGATATAGATATTAAAACCTTTATCTGGGATGTGAATAAAGGTACTATTGATGAGCATTGCATTGATGGAGTAGATACTATTGTCCACCTTGCCGGGGCTGGTATTGCCGATAAACGCTGGACAGATCAGCGTAAAAAAGAAATAGTAGAAAGCCGTACCAAATCAATCGCCCTGGTATATAATCTTCTTAAAGGCCGGGCAAACAAGGTTACATCGATTATATCCGCATCGGGAATTGGTTATTATAGTGATAGAGGCGAGGAATTATTGACAGAAACCAGTGCCCCAAAAACTGATTTTCTATCGCAATGCTGTGTTGATTGGGAAGCCGCTGTTGATGAAGGTGATAAATTAGGTCTTCGCGTAGTAAAGTTCCGTACCGGTGTAGTATTGGATAAAGATGCCGGGGCATTGCCTGCGCTGGCCTCGCCGGTAAAGCTTTACATCGGTTCGCCAATTAGCAGCGGTAAACAATGGATCTCCYGGATCCATTGGCAGGATGCAATTGATATGTACCTGTTTGCTATAGAAAATAAGGAGCTGAAAGGTGTTTTTAATATGGTGGCACCTAACCCGGTGACCAATGCTCAAATGATAAAGGCAGTGGCTAAACAATTACATAAACCTACGTGGGCGCCAAATGTGCCTRCATTTGTGCTGAAATTGATGTTGGGCGAAATGAGCAGCTTGGTTTTAGGAAGCACCAAAGTTGCCGACAAAAAAATTAAAGATGCTGGTTTCAGTTTTAAATATGCTGAAGTGACGGAAGCATTAAAGGAAATATATGGATAATAATATCCCGGTAACCATTTTCTGGTTCCGTCGTGATCTGCGCTTAAATGA
The DNA here is from genome assembly GCF_056400985.1 of Mucilaginibacter sp. P4_G9. Lineage (NCBI taxonomy): Bacteria > Pseudomonadati > Bacteroidota > Sphingobacteriia > Sphingobacteriales > Sphingobacteriaceae > Mucilaginibacter > Mucilaginibacter sp. P4_G9. Next base: position 20,145 of record NZ_JBFUKF010000052.1, read on the forward strand.
CAATGCCGGTTTATACCACGCCTTAAAAAGTGGCAAACCTGTTTTGCCTTTGTTTATTTTCGACAGGGAGATATTAGACAAGCTGGAAGATAAGGATGATGCCCGGGTAACCTTTATTTATAACACAATTGAAACGCTGCATCATGAACTGCATAAATACGGCAGCAGCTTGTTGGTAATTTATGATAAGGCCACCCATGCCTGGGATAAGGTTATTAACGAGCATAACATAGCGGCGGTTTACACCAATCATGATTATGAACCATATGCTGCCAGGCGCGATGATGCCGTAAGGGAAAAGCTAAAAATGCATAGTATAAACTTCAGAACCTTTAAAGACCAGGTAATATTTGAAAAAAAAGAAGTAGCCAAAGATGATGGGAAGCCTTATACTGTTTATACTCCTTACCGGCGTAAATGGTACGCCACACTTAAGCCGTTTTACCTGAGGGCTTACCCTACCGGAAAATATTTAATAAACCTGGTAAAAACCCAGGCGCTGGTGATACCAGAATTAAGGGAAATAGGCTTTGAAAAAAGTGCAAGGCGCTTTCCCGTTCAGGAGTACAAAAATGTTATCAGCGATTATGCCGATAAACGCGATTTTCCGGCTATTAAGGGCACATCACATATTGGGCTGCATTTGCGTTTCGGCACGTTGAGCATACGGGAGTTAGCCAAAACGGCATATGGCCATAGTGATAAAACGTGGCTTGATGAGCTTATATGGCGCGAGTTTTATATGATGATATTGCACCATTTCCCAGATACTATGGATCACGCCTTTCGCCCGGAGTATGACCGCATAAAATGGGTTAATAACGAGGCCCAATTTAAAGCCTGGTGCGAAGGTCAAACCGGTTACCCTATAATTGATGCTGGCATGCGCGAGCTGAATGCTACAGGCTTTATGCACAACCGGGTACGTATGATAGTGGCCAGCTTTTTAAGTAAAGATCTGCTGATAGACTGGCGTTGGGGCGAACAATACTTTGCCCGCAAGCTGTTGGATTATGAAATGGCCAGCAATGTTGGTGGCTGGCAATGGGCTGCAGGCTCAGGTACCGATGCCGCGCCATACTTCAGGATCTTTAATCCTGAAGCGCAAACTAAAAAATTCGATCCGGATCTGAAATACATAAAGAAATGGGTTCCGGAATATGCTGACTTTAGCAAATACCCGAAACCCATTATTGATCACGCGTTTGCACGTGAACGTTGTTTGAACGCCTTTAAAGAGGCTTTAGCTAAGTAATATTAGTTAGTTACCGTAACTATTGTAA
>NZ_JBFUKF010000053.1:0-21331 GCF_056400985.1 Mucilaginibacter sp. P4_G9
CACTAAGCTAAGAAATAAAGAACATTAGACAGGTATCTTCGGGCAAACAAAAAAATGATCGATGCGAACAGCAATTTTTTGCCCTAAGCACCTTAAATTCTTGTTCCTCATTCTGCTGATCCACCTCGGTTGTAACTCCTACTCTCAAAATTTAACGCTTGCAAACGGCTTTGCCCATAATGATTACTGGCATAAACGGCCTTTGTATGATGCCCTTGACAACGGATTTACCCATATTGAAGCTGATATATATTTAAGAAGGAACAAACTTATCGTAGCGCATATCCTCCCTTTTTTTAAAAAGCAAAAAACACTGGAGCGCCTTTACTTTAAACCACTACTGGAATGCATTGAGGGTAACAATAAAGAAATTAAATGCCCGGCCTACCCGCTTACATTAATGATCGATATAAAATCGGATGCCGACAAAACTTACCAGGCGCTTGAAATTCTACTTAAAAAATACCGGTCAATATTATCAGGATATGATAATGGGGTTTATACGCAAAGGCAGGTTACCATAGTTATTACAGGTCATAAACCCTATGAAATAATCAAATCTCAACAAAACCGGCTGGTATTTATTGATGAGGACCTGATGCAGTTAAAGCTGGATACCACTTCAAAAAATTTATATCAAACGGCAAGCTGCAAGTATTCCAGCGTATTGAAATGGGATGGTAAAGGCAGTTTCTCCATAGTTGAAAAACAACGCCTTTGCAATTTGGTGCATTTGGCACACAAATTTGGTAAAAAGGTAAGGCTCTGGGCCTCACCCGAAAATGAAGCTGTATGGAAGGAGCTTTTGGATTGTGGTGTCGACCTCATTAACACCGATAAACTGGTCGAGCTTAAAAACTTCCTGCTTGCCGGTCCTAAAAGCTATGCCAATGTTGATTAATGCTCAATTGTTAAAAAAAATACTCCCCTAAGTTATCTCTTAATAATTTGATAACGCTGGCTTCTCTTTATTTAAAACTGGCCGGGTTACTTTTATCAAATTATAAAGCTTTGCAACAGCAACCCAATATAATTGAAAGAGAAGGAATGAAGAAAATATTATTCATTACAGGTTCAATTAACCAAACAACACAGATGCACCAGATTGCAAATGAGTTGCCCGGATATGATTGCTGGTTTAGCCAGTTGTTTACAGACAATGTACCGCTTAAATACCTGTTAAGCAAAACACCAATATTTAACGGCACTGTGCTCTCGCGCAAATTCAGGCTAAAGTCTGAAAGATACCTGTATCAAAACTCGCTGCAAATTGATTTCGGGGCGCAAAAAAATCAATACGACCTGGTAGTTTATTGTACAGATATGATCATTCCTAAACGGATGAGGCAATACAAAACCATTTGGGTGCAGGAAGGCATGATAGACCGGTATACAACATGGAGTAAAATAGTACGCACACTTAGGTTACCATCTACCTTTTGCGGCAATACCTCCTTAAACGGCGCATCAAATATCTGCGATGTTTACTGCGCTGCCTCCGAAGGTTACAAACAACAATTTACCGGTAAAGGTACCGGGCCCGGTAAAATAGTGGTCACCGGCATTCCAAATTATGATAACCAGCAACAGCACCTTGATAATGATTTCCCACATCATAATTATGTATTGGTAGCCACTACCGATATGCGGGAAACCTTTCGCCTGGAAAACAGGGTGGCATTTATAAAAAAGGCGGTAAAAATAGCCAACGGACGACAGCTGTTGTTTAAACTCCACCCCAACGAAAATTTTAAAAGAGCCGAAAAAGAGATCATCAGCAATACGCCAAAGGGCACCCTGGTATACAAGCAGGGCAACACCAGCCATATGATAGCCAATTGCTGCGAGCTGATAACGCAATACTCCACCGTAGTATACACCGGCATAGCTTTAGGCAAAAAGGTACATTCCTGGTTTAATATTAATGAGCTTAAAAGGCTTGCCCCGGTACAAAATGGAGGCACATCTGCCAAAACAATTGCGGCGCTGTGCCGCAGTTATTTAAACCACAGGGGCGATAAAAAAAGTTTTGATCCGCAATTGGCCCTGGCCGAATACCATGATAGCGTATCGTTGCCCGAGCTAAGCGATGAACTAATAGCAAACTGGTAATAAAAATTTAATACCATGACAGAAAAAATTGTAATTATAGTACAGGCCCGCATGGCATCAAGCCGTTTACCGGGCAAAGTAATGTTGCCAATATTAGGCAAAAGCCTGCTGGCCAGGATGATTGAGCGGCTAAAAATGATTCAGCACAAGGCTGATATCATAATTGCCACATCAGAAAACCAGGAAGACGATGTTATAGTAAAGGAAGCTTCGGATATGAATATCCCTTATTACCGCGGCAGCCTGGGTAATGTGCTAGACAGGCACTACCAGGCGGCGAAACTGTTTAAGGCCGATATTGTACTTAAAATACCTTCCGATTGCCCGTTAATAGATCCGCGTATTATTGATTATGTACTGGAATACTTTTTTACCAGCAGGGGCAGGTATGATTATGTGAGCAATTTGCACCCGGCTACCTGGCCCGATGGAAACGATGTGGAAGTAATGACCATGGCCTGCTTAAAACAAGCATGGGAAAACGCGGGCAGACCAATGGAACTGGAGCATACCACGCCTTATATTTGGGAAAACCCGCTGATATTCAACGTTGGTAATGTAACCTGGCCAACCGGCATGGATTTCTCCATGTCGTACCGGTTTACCATTGATTACCCCGAGGATTATTATTTTATTGAAAAGGTATTTAGCGAGCTATATCCCATATGTAACCAATTCTCCTGCCAGGATATCCTTAACCTGCTTAACCGCAAACCCGAGATCTACCAGCTTAATGAACAATACGCCGGGGTAAACTGGTACAGGCATCATTTGGATGAATTAAAAACCGTAATACCCGCGCAAACTAAAAAAGCGCCAAAAGAAAATTTACAGGAGTTACAACAAAACTAAAATATCACGAGTGGGAAATATAAATCAGCAGGAGCTTAAGGCTATCGCCTTAAAAGTAAGGGAGCATATAGTCCGCATGTCTACAGATGGCGGTTGTTTTACAGGAGCATCGTTATCGGCGGTCGATCTGATCGTTTACTTATACACCAGTTTTTTAAACATCAATAAGCATAATCTTACCCACCCCGACCGCGATTACCTGTTCCTTTCAAAGGGCCATGATGTTCCAGCCTTATACGGCACCTTTGCCGAGCTGGGCCTGCTTGAAAAAGAGCGCCTTAAAAACCACCTTTCCATTAACGACCATATTTACTGGCACCCCAATACACAGATCCCCGGCATCGAATTTCATTCGGGTTCTTTAGGGCATTTACCATCGGTAGCTATAGGCGTTGCTATGGACCTAAAAATAAGCGGCAGTAATAACAGGGTTGTTTGCATTTTGGGCGATGGCGAACTCAACGAGGGCACTTGCTGGGAAGCCGTTTTGGTTGCGAATGCTTATAAGCTGGACAACCTGCTTTTTGTGGTTGATCGTAACCAGTTCCAGGCCAATGTGCGTACGGAAGACCTGATACCGCTGGAACCGCTTGCCGACAAATTTGAGGCTTTTGGGGCTGCAGTAAAACGGATAGACGGGCATGACTTCGATGCCCTGCACCAGGCATTCAGCGCTTACCCGTTCCAGGCAGGCAAACTCAATGTAGTTATTGCTGATACGGTAAGAGGGAAAGGATTACCAAGCATTGAGGAAAGAGCCGACCGCTGGTTCTGCAATTTTTCTGCCGGCGAAATTGACCAGCTATTGCTTGAACTGCATGGCGAACACGGTACCCTATTAACATCCGAAACTTTAGTAGTAAGATAATATGACCTACGAAGAATTATTAACAGAGATGGCCCTGGCCAATGAACAGGTCATCGTTATGACGGCAGAAAACCGTGCGCTGGTGCGCAACCTGCCGGGTATATTGGGCAATCGTTTTATTGATACCGGTATTACCGAGCAAACCATGATAGGCGCTGCGGCGGGCCTGGCATTACGCGGCAGGATACCTGTTATACATGCCCTGGCAGCGTTTTTAACCATGCGCGCTTTTGAGTTTGTGCGTACCGACGTTGGTATACCCAACCTGCCGGTTAAACTGAGCGGTTTTATTCCCGGCTTTTTATCTGATGGTAATGGCCCCACCCACCAGGCTATTGAGGATATATCCATCATGCGCGGGATTCCTAATGTAACTGTATTTGCCCCGGCAGATGAGGATGACCTGGTAAAAATGCTGCCGCAGATCTGGCAGTCAAAGCAGCCTGCTTATACACGYATCAATACCCGAAAAACCGGGTTCAATCACGAACCTTTTATTGCAGGCAAAGCAGAGGTTGTGGCCCAGGGCACCGATATTACCATTTTAACTTACGGCTTGTTATTTGAGCAGGCGCTTATTGCTGCTGATATGCTGCAAAGTGAGGGTTTATCTGTTGGACTGATCAACATGCGCAGCCTTAAGCCGGTTGATGAACAAGCTATATTAAAAGCATCGGCACAAAGCAAGCTTGTGGTAACGCTCGAAGATCATTTTTTAACGGGTGGTTTATACACCGTAGTGGCCGAAGTATTATTAAAACACCAAACCACCGCAAATGTATTGCCCATCGCTTTAAACCAAAAGTGGTTTAAGCCCGCATTGCTGCCCGACGTTTTGCAGCATGAAGGTTTTACAGGCAAACAAATTGCCGAGAGGATATTGGGTTATAAAACTACCCATCATCAGCCACAAATTTTAACACCCGAGTTTTCAGAATAAAAACAGCATTCAAATGGCTAACAAAATAGCATTTAACAATAATTTCCCCGATATCAGCGAGTCTGATAATATATATAACCGCGCATTAAAAGTACAAAAGCCGGTTACCCAAACATTAGCTAAAGGACCAGGCCAATTTACCAAAGGCGTGGCCCCCAAATATATTGTAAAAGGCAAAGGCTCGCATGTGTGGGATGCTGATGGCAATGAATACATCGACCTTAATTCGGCCATTGGCCCTATATCTTTAGGCTACGCCTACCCCGCGGTTGACGATGCCATCCGCAGGCAACTGAACGATGGTATTACGTTTTCACTGATGCACCCTTTGGAGGTTGAACTTGCAGAATTGGTACAGGAAGTTGTCCCTAATGCARAAGCTGTAAAGATTTCAAAAACCGGGGCTGATGTATGCTCGGCTGCCATACGCGTTGCCCGTGCTTTTACCGGCAGGGATAAAATATTTTGCTGCGGCTACCATGGCTGGCATGATTGGTATATCGGCATTACCAGCCGTAACGCCGGTGTACCAGAAGCTATACAGGATTTAACCTACACTTTTGAATATAACGATATTGAATCGGTAAAAGCAGCGCTGGATGAAACCGTTGCAGCCGTAATTTTGGAGCCTTTTATTTTTGAAGCTCCAAAGCCGGGTTATTTACAGGAACTGGCCCGGGTATGCCAAGCAAACGGCACCCTATTGATATTTGACGAAATGTGGACAGGTTTCCGGGTAGCCCTTGGCGGCGCCCAGGAATACTTTGATGTTAAGGCAGATCTGGCTGTATTTTCAAAAGCCTGCGCAAATGGGATGCCTATAGCTTTATTAACCGGGCGTGCCGATGTAATGGAACTTTTCAACTCCGAAGTATTTAGCTATACCACTTTTGGTGGCGAAGCCTTATCATTAGCCGCCTGTATAGCAACCATAAAAGAATTACGCGACAAAAACGTGCCGCAATACCTTAATGAAAATGGCGCCTTGTTAAAAGATGGTTATAACCTCATAGCCATTGAAAACGGGATGGATAAATACACCCGCTGCGTTGGCTACAACTGCCGCAGTATGGTAACTTTTACTCCCGAAGCAGGTAACGCGCTGGAAGTAAAAACCCTGATGCAGCAGGAAATGATAAAACGCGGCGTGCTTTGGGCCGGTTTCCATAATATGTGCTACAGCCATACCTCCGAAGATATCGATTACATTTTGTTGGCATACCGCGATGTATTGCCGCTAATAAAAGAAGCAATCGAAAGTGGAGATATCAAAAATTACTTAAAAGGCGAGGTACTGGAGGCTGTTTTCCGCAAGGTGAGCAACTACAACATTAAACCTAAAAGCATCATAGCGGACTAATGACGAACCTTTTTTCATTACATCAAAAAACTGCGGTAGTTACCGGCGCGCTCGGGCTTATTGGCAAAAAGCATTGCGAAGCACTGGCAGCAGCAGGCGCCAACGTAATAGTTGCGGATATTAATGCTGAAGAAGCGCAGCAATTTGCACAACAATTGGGTGTTAACCATTTAGGGTTAGGGGTAGATGTTACCAGCAAGCAATCGCTGATTGATGCGCTTAATACCATCCTGGATAAATACGATTCGCTTGATATACTGGTGAACAACGCGGCCATCAACGATAAGTTTGAAAACCCAGCCATGGCCAAAGAGCTATCGGCCTTTGAAAACTATCCCCTGGAAGCTTTTCAGCGATCATTGAATGTAAATATAACCGGGGTGTTCTTAAGCTCGCAGATCCTGGGCACACATATGGCGTTGCAGGGCAGCGGCAGTATCATCAATATTGCTTCAACTTATGGCATGGTGGGTCCGGACCAATCCATATACCGTAACTCAAAAGGCGAGCAAACTTTTTACAAATCGGCTGCCTACCCTGTAACCAAGGGTGCTATAATAAACTTTACCCGCTTTTTGGCCGCCTACTGGGGCCATACCGGGGTACGGGTTAACACTTTATCGCCAGGCGGGGTCGAGAACGGGCAAACAGAAGATTTTGTAGGCAACTATTCGGCAAAAACATTATTGGGCCGTATGGCCAAAGCATCAGATTACCAGGGCGCACTTGTATTTCTTGCCAGTGAGGCATCGGCTTACATGACGGGCGCTAACCTGGTTGTAGATGGAGGATGGACAGCAATTTAATTCACACATAATTATGAATGAGATTTTAAAACAAAAAGCGGCAGGCATCAAACTTCTGCTAACCGACAACGATGGGGTACTAACAGATGCCGGTGTTTATTATAACACTGATGGCGAACTGCTAAAAAAATTCAACATGCGCGATGGCATGGGTGTGGAACGCTTGCGGAGATTAGCAGGCGTAGATACCGGTATCATCACCGGCGAACACTCGCCTTCCCTGATTAAAAGGGCTACCAAATTGCAGATTGCCGAACTACATTTAGGCATTAAGGACAAGGCTGCCGTTTTAAAAGAAATCTGCAGCCGTTTAAACTTATCATTAAACGAGGTTGCCTACATAGGCGATGACTATAATGACCTGGAAGTTATAAAGCTTGCCGGATTAACCGCCTGCCCTGCAGATGCTTTACCATTGGTTAAAGCACAAGCTGATTTTGTAAGCTCATTAAACGGCGGCGAAGGCTGTTTCCGCGAGTTTGCAGAGTTTATTATCGAATCAAAAAGCACCACTGCTACGCCGGGCACCCGCAATGGCACTATTACTTTGCAAAATGGCCGGGTAATTGGCAAAGGTCAGCCAAGTTATATTATTGCCGAAATTGGCATTAACCATAACGGATCGCTGGAAACCTGCAAAAAACTGATTGATGAGGCGGTTGCAGCTAAAGCCGACGCGGTTAAGTTTCAGAAGAGAACACCCGAAATTTGTGTACCAAAAGACCAATGGGAAATAATGCGCGATACCCCCTGGGGCCGCATCACTTATATAGATTACAAGCGCAAAACCGAGTTTGGTATTGCCGAATATGCCACTATAGATCACTATTGCAAAAAACTTGGTATCGATTGGTTTGTTTCTGCATGGGATGCTCCATCGGTTGATTTTATGGAAAGGTTTGATACTATATTGTACAAACTGGCATCGGCTTCGTTAACAGATTTTGATTTGATACAACGCATCCTGGAAACGGGTAAACCGCTAATGCTGTCAACAGGTATGTCAACCATGAAAGAGATTGAAGCAACCATGGCCTTTGTAAACGCGTTTGATGAAAATTATCCTTTGTTCATTGCGCATTCAACCTCTGCCTATCCATGTAACCCTCATGAGCTTAACCTTAAAATGATCCAAACGCTGGAAGCCAAATATCCGGGCATCCCAATTGGTTATTCAGGTCATGAAACCGGGCTGGCAACTACGGTAGCTGCAGTAAGCCTGGGCGCTACTTTTGTTGAGCGTCATTTTACACTTGACCGTGCCATGTGGGGATCAGATCATGCCGCATCTGTTGAGCCACAGGGTTTACAACGTTTGGTACGCGACATCAGGGATGTAGAAACCGCTACCGGCGATGGCCATAAAAGGGTTTATGAATCTGAACTGGCGCCCATGAAAAGGTTAAGGGTAAACATCAGCGATGAGTATAAAGAAAAGCCTTTAGTTTAGTAATGCCACCGGGAAACGTACTTACCATAACATCAATTATCCTTGCCTGCTGGGTTGTTTTCATCATAGCATGGGAACGCATTTCGCCCTATCGAAAAGGTTTAGCCTTTTTCAGGGAAGGTTTTTGGGTTGACCTGGTATGGTACACGCTGATACAGAGCTTTTTTTTGAAGATCCTGATTTTCGATTATATCATTATGCCCCTTCAAAAGCATTTTGATCTGTCGCATCTGCAACTCATCAATCATTGGCCGTTGGCTTTGCAGGTATTGTTTTTTGTGGTTACACATGATCTTTATATTTACCTGTTCCATCGTTTTCAGCATTCCAGTAAGTTTTTCTGGCGCATTCATGAAGCGCACCATTCGGGTAAAGAGGTTGATTTTTTAGCCGGATCACGGTCGCATATCATGGAGATCGTCATTAACCAAACAATCGAGTTTGCGCCTATTATACTTTTAGGAGCAAACCCGGTTGTTGTACCTATAAAAGCATTGATTGATGCCATGTTCGGGATGTTCATCCATGCCAATGTTAAGGTAAAAATGGGTAAATTTAAATATATCCTGAACTCGCCCGAATTGCATTTATGGCACCATGCCAACTACCAGGAAGTTTTCCATGCCAATTTTTCAACCAAGTTTTCGGTATGGGACTACTTGTTTGGCACAGCGTACGATCCAGGTCATGCGCCTGGTAATAAGCCGGAAAACTGGGGACTTTACTATGATTATCCTAAAGATTACTTTTTACAGCATGCCTTTTCGGTAAAGCGTTTTGATGAAAAAAGCTTGCTGAAATATCCATGGTTTAAATGGTATTATACTTTAAGATCAAGGATTATGGATCATTTTAAAAAATCACTACCTGCAAGATCCCAGGAACCTAAAATTCATTTTCGGCCTTCGATATCAATAAAACAAATACCCGAGGAAGATAAAATATTACAATAAAACTTAAAAATTTGGCCTGGATATACCTCATCATAGCCGCTGCCTTTGAAGCCGCCTGGACATTCTCACTTAAGCTGATGAAATTCAGCGATCTGAAAGCATTACGGTGGAACTCCACCCTCAGCATACAACAGGGCTTGCCGGTATGGCTGCCCTTTGCAGGATATGTCCTTTTTGGTATTGGCAATATCTACTTCTTTTCGTTAGCCATAAAGCTGGTATCCCCAGCCATTGCCTATGCCGTTTGGACAGCCATAACTTTGATATTAATTAAGGTATGCGAAATGGCTTTATTTGATCAGAAACTATCATGGCAGGAGTTTTTCTGCATGCTGCTGATCATGACCGGTATCATGGGATTAAATTTTTATGGAAGAGAGATAAAATAATCAGCAGAGGCTGTTTAAAAATGTTTTATTAATGTTTTTATACTTTCCAGGTGTAAAGGCCTGTCAGTCTGAGCCTGTCGAAGACTCGTGCGGAGAGGCCTTTGCCCGCTATGCTTCGACAGGCTCAGCATGACAACGCTTTAGTAACGCCATTCTCTCTTTCTTCTAAGATTTTAGCTGGTATTTATCACCCGCCACTTCCTTAAAATCCTCTTTACCTGCGCCGCATGTTGGGCATTCATAATTTTTTAAAGCGGCGAATGGTGTACCTGGCGAAATTCCGCTTTGTTCATCGCCATAAGCCTCATCATAAATGGTAAAGCAATTAATGCATTGATGAACATAGGTTTCGCTTATAAGCTCCACATCCTCTTTAATAACCGCTACAGGAGCCTGTCGGGCGGTACTTTGCATTTCATAAAATGCATCACAAAGCGCTATAAGGTGTCTGCTCAGGTCGGCCTTTGATACGTTCTGTTTATAAGTTATAAATTCGCGGGTATTATGATTAAAATCCCGGGTATGCACAATATCAAATTTATCAGGCTTACGCTCGCGGATTACGACAGAAGCATAGATACCCGATTGCGGGGTCCTTTTAATGGCAAAGCTTAGACGGTAAGTACGCAGGTCGGCCTCTTCAAACTCACGAACCAGTTGCTGCTTAAGCTCAAGGCATTGGCTACACAGGTCCTCTACCTGCCAGTTCAGCTCGTTTGAGGCATGCCTGATGTTAACCCGGTGTTTATTTAACAGGTTGCCCCACAAAGGCCGGTGTTTGGCCTCAATATTTTTTACCAATAATGATTTCCAGGGGCTGATGTACAGCTGCCCTACCCTGGTTTGCATACAAAGGTTGCAGATCTCCTTTAAAAATTCAATATCAAATAGCTCGTTGCGCCTGTATATGCCCAGCCAGTGTTTGTCTCCCTGTTTATTAAAGCCCTCATAATAAGGCAAATGAAATTCGGGAATTTGCAATGGCTGCTCAATTGGCTGTATAACAAACTGGTTGCCTGCCGTAACAAGCTGATGTAACAAATCCGGGTTAAGCACCTCGGCCTGGTTATAAAATAATTGCTTGTTGGCAAAAATCACCTCCTGTATTACTTTGCTTATGGCCGGGATATCATCCGAGTAGATCAGTACGGGCCAGCAATACAGGATATTGGTTTTTGGAAACCTTACATACAAATACCAGTAATTACTCACCGGCGACGCGATAAAATTAAGGTTCCCGGTAAAAAACGGGACAAAAGTTTGATTGATATCAACCAAATTTATTTTAAGTAATGGCCGGTGATCAAACAGGTCGAAAATATCTTTATAAACCCCCTCTTTAAGCCAGTTCTCCTGGTTAAAAATACCATCTGCAATATATGAGCTGGTGATATTGGGGTTAATATCGGCATCAATTTCATAGTCGATACCTGCGCCCAGCATATCAAACTCCAGGTCTTCTAAATATTCCGGATCGGTTTCAAAATACAGCTGCTGCCTGTTACCAAAACGAACATGCGTTGCACCGGCATTTTGCGCAATGATGAGCATCTCGTAAAAATCGCCCGCAGATGTTACCCCTCCCGGTAAATTTATCTTAATCAGTTGTTTGTTAGCGTCCTTCATCTTTTCAAGCATTCATTAATTGTTGCTGTAAAACCTCCTCCAGCAAACGTTTAACCTCGGGCCGGCATGAGCCGCAACCTGTACCTGCCCCTGTTGAATTGCAAACATCGGCCAGCTGGGTACAACCAGAAGCTACTTTATTGCGGATATTATCGGCCCCAACATTATTGCAGCTGCATACCAGTTTGCCTAAAACAGGTTCGGCGGTTTTACCGCTGCGTAATAGTTTAAGGCGCTTGTCGCTCAGCTCGGTTTTGTTGGCTATCAGTTCCTTAAATTCCTGGAACTCGCCCTTATCACCTATTAAAATGGTGCCTACCAACCTATCCTGGTGAATAATACATTTTTTGTAATAGCGTTTGGCCTTATCAATAAATACTATTTCTTCAAAATCCTTATCATCAGGGCATTCAGATAGGCCAATGCTGCACAGGTCAAACCCATGAATCTTGATGATGTTCATGAACAGGCTGCCTTTATAATAGCTGGCTATATCGCCGTTCATGTAACCGGCTACCACTGCGGCCTGCTGTTCTGCCGCGGCAGTTATACCGTACAGGGTACCATTAAACTCGGCAATTTCGCCAATGGCGTATATAGATGGATCGCTGGTAAGCAGGCGTTCGTTCACCAGCACACCGCGTTTGCAATCCAATCCGCTCTCTTTGGCAATTTCCAAATTTGGCGTTGTGCCAATAGCCAGGATCATGGCATCGCAATCAATTTTACGACCGCTTTTTAAGCCGATACCGGTTAATTTAGACCGGCCATAAAACAGCTGTACCTCATCATCATAAAAAATGTCGCAACCCTGGTCGGCCATTTCCTCGTGCAGCAAACGGCTTCCCAACTCATCCAGCTGACGGTTCAAAAACCTTGATGTACGCTGGATAATGGTTATGGTGATGCCCATTTCGCGCAGGGAAGCAGCCATTTCAAGGCCCAGCAATCCGCCCCCAACAATAACCACATGGCCATTTTTAGGCATGTGTTTTTTAAAGTTATCGGCATCGTTACGACTACGCATACTGAAAATACCCTGCAATGCAGGTACATTTTTAGGTATAGCCGCCCTGCTGCCGGTAGCCAGTAATAAAACATCATAATAGGTTTTTACGCCCCTGCTATCCAACACGTATTTGTTGGCACGGTCAATCTTTTCTATGCTTACACCGCGTAACAGGCGAATCTTAAACTCTGGTTCCTCTTCGTCGGTCATTTTTACCAACTGTTCCCAGCTTTGCTCGCCGCTAATGTAGTCGGGCAGCATTACGCGGTTATAAAACGGGTAATCTTCCTTGCTGAAAATGGTGATCTCATCATCCTTGTTCAGCTCCCGGTACGATCGAACAAAGCCATGCGCACCTGCTCCAGCACCCACAACTACTATCCGCTGAAAAGGCTTCTTATATTTTTGAACGCTTACCGCGCAGTATTTAAAATCGGGTTCTTTTGATATCGGGTCAAGTATATCATTGGTAACATTATTAACCCGGTGCAAATCGTTATTTAAAATTTTTCCCCAGTGCATCGGCACAAAAACAACACCTTGCTTTATTTCGGGGGAAATTTTGGCTTTAACCTGCACCTCGCCCCTGCGGGATTTGATGATGGTTACATCGCCGTCCTGTATATTTAACGCAACAGCATCCAGCGGGTTTATCTCCATAAACGATTGCTTAATATGCTGGTTAAGCTTGTTTACCTTCCCGGTTTTGCTCATGGTATGCCACTGATCGCGGATGCGGCCGGTAGTAAGGATGAATGGATAATCATCATTGGGCATTTCGCTGGTAAGCCTATCGGGTACAGCACTGATAAGCGCATTGCCGCTTTGGGTATAAAATTGCTTATCAGTAAATAAACGTTGAGTGCCTATAACAGCATTCCGTTTTTTATAAGGCCATTGTACCGATCCCTGTTGTTTGATGATATCATAGCTCAACCCGCTGATATCTATATTGGTTTTAGCGGTGAGTTTGGCATGTTCGGCATAAATTTCGGCAGCATTTTTAAAATCAAAGCCTTTGTAACCCATCTTTTGGGCAAACTTGCAAATGATCTCGCTGTCGGGCATTGCCTCACCGGGGGCATCCAATACTTTATTAAGGTAACTGATGCGCCGCTCGGAGTTAGTCATGGTGCCTTCTTTTTCGGCCCAGGCAGCAGCAGGTAATATCACATCGGCATAAGCCAGGGTTTCCGGCTTATTGCTGATTTCCTGCATTACCACAAACTTCGCTTTTTTCAAGGCTTCCTCGGCCAGGCGCACATTAGGCAAACTGGTTAGCGGGTTGGTGCACATGATCCAGATGGCCTTTAAACGTCCATCGTTCAGGGCCTCAAACATTTCGGTGGCCGTTAGGCCTGGCTTTGCGGCTATTTCCGTTCCGCCCCAAAACTTTTGTACCTCGGCACGGTGCAGTGGATTTGCCAAATTGCGATGGGCCGGCAACAGGTTGGCCAAACCGCCTACTTCACGCCCGCCCATAGCATTTGGCTGCCCGGTTAATGATAGCGGGCCCGAGCCCGGCTTACCAATATGACCGGTTATTAAATTGAGGTTTATAAGACTTAAATTTTTGTTTACCCCTATCGAGCTTTGGTTAAGCCCCATCGTCCACATAGAGATAAATCCTTTGGCTTCGCCAATGTATTTTGCCGCAAGGCGAATGTCGTTTTCATTTAGCCCGCAAATCTCTGCAGATTCAGCCAGGGTCCTTTCAAATACAAGCTGGCTGTATTGCTCAAAGCCATCGGCATGGTTGGTTATAAAATCAATATCGATGTCGCCATTTTCTATCAAGATCCTGCCAATAGCGTGATTAAGCGTAATATCAGTACCGGGATTTATTTGCAGGTGCAAATCGGCAATGCTGCAGGTATCAGTAGCCCGCGGATCAACCACTATAATTTTAACATCCGGATTTGCCGCCTTGTGGGCCTCAACCCTTCGCCATAATATGGGGTGGCACCATGCCGGGTTGGCGCCGGTAACATAAAAGCAATCGGCCAGTTCAATATCGTCATAACAAACCGGTACACTATCTTCTCCCAGCGCTACTTTGTAAGCCACTACCGCGCTGCTCATGCACAGGCGCGAATTGGTATCAATATTATTACTGCCTATAAAACCCTTCATCAGCTTGTTCACCACGTAATACTCCTCGGTAAGGCATTGCCCTGAAGCATAAAATGCCACCGACTCCGGCCCGTATTTATTGATGAAAGTTTTAAAAACGGCTGCTGTACGCTCCAGTGCATCATCCCAGCTTACCCTTTGCATGGGCATGCTTTTGTTATAGCGCATTTGCGGATACAATAGCCTGTCGGTTTTATCATTGGCAGTGTAGTGCAGGTTAAGCCCTTTACTACATAGCATCCCCTTATTTACAGGATAATCTTTATCCCCCTCTAAAGTGATGCTGCCATTTTTCTCTTTATTAATAACAACGCCGCAACCTACCCCGCAGTAGCAGCAGGTACTTTTTAATGTATTAACAGAGCGTTTATTTATCGACATCTTTTTTAGTGCTGAAAGCAGAAGGCTTAAGGCCAAAGGCTTTAAGCGATTCTGCTTTTATTTATAACTGAAGCTAAAAAGCTTTTGGCTTTTTAGCTTTCTGCTTTTAGCTTAATTAAGCTACCGCTACAAGCGGCTCTTCAACTTCTTTTGATACTATTTGTTTTTGGAAACGGGTGATCAATACAATTACAGATACTACCATAACACCAACGCCGATGTAGGTAAACGCCTGCACATAAGTAATGGTAGATGATTTGAATAAAAAGCCAAACAGCATACCACCCAGGTTGCCACCCGCACCAACTATACCGCTCACCATACCTACATTTTTACTGTTAATAAATGGCACAATACCATAAGTAGCACCATTTGACATTTTAAGGAACAGCGCGAATGAAAGCATAGAAATAATAGCGGCAGTAAGGTTGCCGGAGTTGGCAAACAAAATAAGCCCTGCACCTTCTAATAACAATACACCCGCAAGCAATAAGCCCTTACCGCGCATGCCGAATTTACCGCCAACCTTATCAGATACGATACCACCTAACGCACGCGCAAAAATGTTCATGAAGCCAAAAATACCAGCCCAAAAACCAGCAGAACTTTGCGACAAATGAAACGTATCAACAAAGTGCAATGAAGCTACGTTATCAAATGTGATTTCCATTCCAAAGCACATGGCGTATGATAAGGTTAAGGCCCAAACGCGCCAGTCGGCCAAAATAGACCAATCCGTTTTTGAAGAACTGGTTTTGGTATGCCCTATTTCGTCATAGTTACCGTTGGGCGTATCCTTGGTATATTTATTATATATAAATGCCATAATCAGCATCAATACACCCGGTACTATCATGGCGTAACGCCATGCTTCGGCTTTTGTAAAACCTGCACCAACTATGGCTGCAAATATTAACGGCATTACCATATTAGTTATACCGCCACCCAGGTTACCCCAGCCACCTGTTACGGCATTGGCTGTACCCTTTATATTAGGTGCAAACATCATAGAGGTATGAAACTGTGTAATCACAAATGACGAACCTATTACGCCAATAGCAAGGCGGAACAACAGGAACGAAGTATAATCATGCGCCAAGCCCACTAAAAAAACGGGCAATGAACCTATAAGCAATAATCTTACTGCTGTTTTGCGTGGTCCCCAGGTATCACAAAGCTTACCAATAATAAGGCGTGCTATAATAGTAGCAGCTACAGATGCTATAATGGTATTACCTACCTGCCCTTTGCTTAAATGCAGTTCGGCACGGATGGTTGGCATCAGTGGCGCCAGTCCAAACCAGCCAAAAAAGCACACAAAAAACATGAGCCAGGTGGTGTGGAAGGTACGCATCTGCACACCTTTTAAGGAGAATATATTCAGTTTTGTAAGTTGTTTTGCTGTTGTGTTATTCATGCTATCGTTTTTTATTTTGTGGGATGGTATATTATTAGTCTTCATCATCTATAGAGAACTTTTCAATCAATAAATTCAATAGGCGGTCGTGAATTTCCATATATAGGGGATCGTGTACTATAAATTTTTTATTACGCGGCCTTGCCAACGGAACATCCACAATTTCTTTTATCGTAGCTGCAGGGCCATTATTCATAACCACTACCTTATCTGCCAAAAAAATCGCCTCTTCAATGTCGTGCGTAACCATCACAATGGTTTTTTCGCGATGATCAAGGTTCCATAGTTTCAGGAGCTCAACATGCATTGCACTTTTGGTTAAGGCATCAAGCGCACCAAAAGGCTCATCAAGCAATAATATTTTTGGATTAATAGCAAAAGCGCGGGCTATAGCCACCCGTTGCTTCATTCCTCCCGAGAGCTGACCAGGCAATTTATCCTTATGCTCCCAAAGATTTACCATCCTTAAATTAGATTCTACTAATTTAACCCGCTCTGCTGCGGACAATTCTTTTAGGGCGGCGCCAACCGCTACCTCAATATTTTTATAAACTGTAAGCCACGGAAGCAGGGAATAATTTTGAAACACAATTCCTCTATCGGGGCCGGGCGAGTTTACTTTTTTACCATTTGCATATACCTCGCCGCTTGTAGGTTTAACCATGCCGCTTATAGTGCTCATAAGGGTTGATTTACCACAGCCGGAATGGCCTATCAGTGCAACTATTTCGCCTTTTCTTACTGTCAGATCAATTTCCTTAACAGCGGTATATATTCCTTTAGGCGTTTTAAAACTAACTGTTACATTATTTACCTGGATACTCACCGGCGCATTGGCGCCTTGTTCCAAAATAATTTCAGCAGTTGCAGTAATGTCATCCGCAGGTGGTGCAATTATTGACACGTTACTCATAAAATTAAATTTTTAATAAATGATGATTAATTTTTAAACCGCGTACGAGAATTTTTGCTGTAACCAGGTAAAACACCTATCCAGCAATGAGCCTACTACTCCTATTATAATAATAGCTACTAAAATTTTTGCTACGCTGCCCCCGTTAAATCCCTCTTCCCAAACAAAGTTGCCCAGGCCAATTCCTCCCGAAAGCATTTCGCCGGCAACAATTACCATCCAGGCAATACCAATAGATAACCTTAGGCCGGTAATAATATGAGGCAAACTAAATGGCAACAATATTTTGGTAAGATATTTCCACTTTGAAAAACCGAAGGCCTTGCTCACATTTTTATGATCCTGAGGAATGTGTGCGGCGCCGAAAGCCGCATTGATTAAAGTGGGCCACAAACAGCATATAAAAATCATGAAAATGCTGGCCTTTGGCGAGTCCTGGAAAATGGCCAGCCCTAATGGGAACCAGGCCAGGGGCGAAACAGGTTTTAAAATTTGCACCATCGGGTTAATAACCCGCATAGCTATTTTGCTGCTCCCCATAATTAAGCCAATGGGTATTGCAAATAAACTRCCCAAACCAAAACCAATGCTTACCCGGCTAAGCGAACTTAGCAGTTTGGTACCTATCCCTTTCTGGTCAGCATCGTTTTGAAATGGATGCTGTATTACCTCCTTAAAAACAGTCCAGGTAGCCGATGGCGCAGGAATTTCGTTTTTAGTGAGCTTAGCTATTAAAGCCCATATACCGCCCATAATGATCATGCCTGCCAGGAAATAGCCTACCGACAGGGCTGTTTTTACTGAAAATAATTGCTTCATATCATTTTAATGTTTTGGTAAAACCTGCCGGGCCATATAATCCCGGCAGGTTTTTTCCATGTTAAATAACTATTCAAACTATTTTTTTGAACCGGCTATATATGGAGCCGGGTTTTTAGGATCAAAAACTATAGTTTCCAGGTTTGTTTTAAAAGGTTTCATATCCTCCTGCACAGGCACTCCCATGCTTTTGGCAACCTCGCTATATAAATCATCCAGGATTAATTTTTGCGCTACCGCAGAATAATCCGGCGCAGTACTTATCATCCCAAAACGCATGTACTGGGCCATAAACCAAATACCGTATGATAGCTTTGGCGTATTTACCGCGCCATTGTTGTAAAACAACATATAATCATCCTTGTATTTTTGAACGCCCAGGTCGCAGCCAATTTCTGTTGAACCCATTAACCGGGCCTCAATAACCTGTACCGGTGCATTCACATAATTTGGTTTGCTTAGTAACAACGCTGCTTTTTTGCGGTTGCTCATTACATCAAGCCATTTACAGGCTTCAATAATGGCTTTCATCACATTTTTAAGATCCTCTTTATCGGTTTCGGCAAAAGCCTTGTTGGCTACCAGCGCTTTTTCGGGATGGTTTTTCCAGATGTCCTGGCTGGATATTTGGGTAAACCCAATTCCCTGTGTTGCAGCTACGCCGTTCCAGGGTTCGCCTACACTAAAGCCTTCCATGTTATCCACTTTCATGTTGGCTACCATTTGCGGCGGCGGTATGGTGATAATACCTACCGATTTTGAATTTACACCGCAGGCTGCCAGCCAGTTGCGCAACCATATATCATGCGTGCCGCCCGGAAACGTCATGGCAAAGGTTACTTCTTTACGGGCCTTTACAGCTTTAATGGCACCAGCCACTTTTTTCAGATCCCTGAAACCAACCAATCCGCAAAAATCTTTCGACAAGGTTATAGCCTGGCCATTATTACTAAGGATCATGGCAATCTTCATTTCGGACCCGGCTTTACCGCCAATACCTGTGTACACCGAAAATGGCATAGAGAAAAGGCAATGCGCGGCATCCAGCTCGCCATTTAATATTTTATCGCGGATTACCGCCCATGATGCTTCTTTTGATAGCTGCACATCAACACCATATTTGGCAAAAAAGCCCATTTCCTTTGCAATTACCAGGGGGGCACAGTCTGTTAACGGGATAAAACCCAGCTTAACTACTTTTTTGGGTGGGTTGGCAGCAGCGCCGCTTACCATAAGTAAAGCGCACAAACACCATGATAGTATGGGCTTGTAATATTTTTGTATATATATATTCATTGCAGGCATTTTAAGTTTTATGATTTAGTTATTGTTTGATAGCTACCGGTTTACTGTAAAAAAAGTCGGGTGTAAATTTCAACATTACATAAGCCCAGGTACCTGTTTTATTAAAGGTTGCGGCAGTAGCATCGTTTACAGCTTGTCCTTTAGCAAACGGCATACTGTCTGTAGCTTTCATCAGCGAGTAAGCCAATTCAATATTGGTAAACTTGTTCATGTTATAGCTTAACTGCAGGTCGGCCTCTTTACCCAGGTTTCTTTTAATAGTTGTGCCATCTGCTTTTTTCATATCCTGGTTCAGTGAAAAGGAATGCAGATCCAGACCTAATGCAAAGGTGTTGGCAGTATATTTAAATTTAACATAAGGGTTACTTAAACCGCCTTTAGGCGATCCGGTGCCTGCATAAAAATAATCCATATAGCCCCAAAACTTGTGAGGTGTGCCATACAACGGATCAAATGAGTTGTTTTTACCTAAGGCTATATCGGTAGTTTTAGTACCCGAAAGCACATCATAACCAGGGGTTATGCTAAAGAGGTCTTTTTGATAAGTTGCGGCGATAGTATAATGAAACGCGCTCATCTTTTTACCATCCCTGTCGTTACCCGATTGGCGGTAGTAAGCACCCTGTATAGCTATTTTGCCAAAGCCGGAGGCGTTACCAATAGTGGGGTTAAGCATTAAACCATAGGTATAACGTTTGTTGACGCCATAGTCGTAAGTATCGGTGGCGCTGCTTGGCACAAAACGCCTGCCGTAAACATATCCTGCGGTTGCGCTGCCTACCGAATCAAGGCGGTATTTACCAAAATTATCATTCAACAATAATATAGAAAGCTTAGTTTGATTAAACTTTTTACTGATATACAAACTGGTGAACGATTTGTAGTTTTGTGTTGCACCATTAGTACCGGCTGGGTTACTATATAAAGGTGTACCTGTTTTTGAACTGTTATTTGCAGCGCTTCCTGCTGCAGTTAACGGAACCATACCGGCCGGAAGCGGTACCAGCGTACCTAAACTATTTTTAATATATGCAGGTAAATTACCTGGTAAATAATTGGTGTTGGTTACACCATTGGCATCGGTGTTTTGATTATAAGCAAAGCCAAGATCAACCTGCCAGCCGTGGTGCACTGCTTTTAATAATGCCATATCATGCTGGCGCGCCTGTTGTAGCCAATCGAGGTTACCAATAAGGCGCGAATCATCATAAATTAATTCCTGCCGGCCTATTTTAAAGGTAAGCAGATCAAATAACTTAAACCGTACGTTAGTATCGGCTTTATTGGCCAGGGTTAACTCTGCCCAGCCTTCATGTAACATAAGGCGGTTGCCATCAGCCGCCGATATGGTTGAAGCATCAGCTCCCCATACTCTTATATCCTGCACACTTACTCCAAATGTTAAAAGATCCCATTTATAACCAAAATTTAAACGGGTGCGCTGCGAAATAAAGTCGGCACTTTTTGCGCCCTTTGGTACAAGGTTGCCATAGCCGTCACGGGCTTCTCCCCGTATCCGTAATTGCCCTGCTAAACTAAACTGAGCCCTTACTGTGTTAATTTGAAAACTGCCTAAAATTAAAAATACGGCAAATACTATGAATTTATAGCGTACATTTTTATACATTTGAATTGGTTTTTTATTTGTTAAAGCGATTAAAAACTGTTTGGCCCTGCCTGGGAATGCGACCTCCCGACAGGGCTTTTTTTATTATATTTTTTTTGTTTTCACATAGGCGACATCCTTTTTTTTAATAATTCTGAATTTAATTTAATAAATATATCGTATTTAATGAATAAATGCAAATATTTGCAGCGCAAAGTTAATTTTTATGATTAAAATCATGTAATTATTGATTTTTTATCAAAATTTTAAATTTCATGGGTTTAAAAATTACGAAAATATGTTTTTGATAATTTTTTACTTGGCAAAAATTGAAAAATTGGCAATTAAATTCGATAAAAATCAATATTTATCAACTTAAACTGCTTAAACAC
>NZ_JBFUKF010000054.1:0-21301 GCF_056400985.1 Mucilaginibacter sp. P4_G9
TAGTAATTCTGTAGCAGTTTCTCGTTCAGGAAAATAGGTAATATTGATTTACCGGGTATAGATGTACTATCGCGGTTATCTAATACAAACTTATATTTCCTGAAAAACTTACGATCAGAGAATTGTGCAGAAACGTTGGCAGCACCAAACATCATCTTATCGTATTCCCGGTACTCTACATAGTTGTAAGCTTCAGGTCGGTTTTTTTCTTTATTCTCGATAACTTTACGGATCAATTCAACCGCCGGGTTATCCTTGTTACGGTACTTTGGCTTTTTACCTGCTTTAATATTAACTTCGTTAAGTTGCTGCGCCGATGGGAAAAGCCTTACATTTATAACCTGCTCCTTACCCGGAACAACAGTTAAAAATGCGTCCTTGTAACCTAAAAAGGATATTTTTATTTGTTTGTATGAAAGCTGGCTTGTTGAAAGGCGATATTTGCCATTATTATCAGTAGTGACACCCGTAGAAGTGCCGGTAAAACTAACTACAACATAAGGAAGCGTTTGTTTATTACCTGCATCAGTAACCGTACCTGTTATAATGGTAGTTTGGGCAAATAATGATGTGACAGAAAAAAAGAATATCGAAAAGAATAAACTTTTGTAAAATTTTTTAAACTCCATGTATTTTATGCAATTATGCAAATACAAACTTTTTTTGATTGATAAAATAGTAACCAGCAACCTGGCCACCAAAACTCCTTTTGAATGCTGATATTGTAAATTATCAGTTCAAAACTACAGATCGATCAATCGCTTACACTTTTCATCCAGCTGATCTGCCCGGTGCTTCACCTGCTTTATTTAAGCATGTTTCCTGCACCTTTTACAACCCTTATACATAGCCTGCAACTGCGCCTCAAAGGTAAAAAAAATCCCTACAGACTAATGTGGTCAAAAAGTCAAATATTGTCCGCATTAATAGCAAAGGTGTACATCGTTATTAATATCTTTAAAATTATACTATTGAGCAAACGGCACTATTAGATATATATTATCACCTTTTTGTTTCGTGATAATATGTATCAATTACATAAGATGTTGATTTTTAGATGTGATTATTAAATTTTATCGCAATTGTAATTAAAATGATATGTTTTAAGGTTATAATTCCCCAAATTTAACAATTATTAACAGGTTAACTAATAGATAATTATGAATCTTAAATTAAGTTAAAATAAACAGCCGCATAAAGAATTGAATCAATATACGGCTGTTATTATTTTATGTTGTTTTAGTTATGCTTCTTCGGCAAACATATCATCGTAGTAATCTAAGCCAAGATGGGTTATCAGATCTTCGCCCATTAAGTAGCGCAGCGTATTTTCTAACTTTATCAACTGTTTAAATATATCATTCTCGGGATGTAAGCCAGCCGCTGTTTGAGGCGATTTAAGATAGAAGGATAACCATTCCTGGATCCCGCTCATGCCGGCTCTTTTTGCCATATCACTAAATAAGGCAAGGTCAAGCGCGATAGGGGCGGCCAGGATAGAGTCGCGGCAGAGGAAGTTGATCTTGATCTGCATTTTATAGCCCAACCAGCCAAAAATGTCTATGTTATCCCAGCTTTCTTTGTTATCGCCATGCGGCGGATAGTAGTTGATCCTGATTTTATGGTAAATGTTGCCATAAAGTTCCGGGTTATCTTCAGGTTTAAAAATATCCTCCAGTACGCCCAGTTTTGATACTTCTTTGGTTTTAAAGTTATCCGGATCATCAAGCACAAGGCCATCGCGGTTACCAAGAATGTTGGTTGAAAACCACCCGTGCACACCTAATGAACGTGCAGCTAAGCCTGGCGCTAAAATTGTTTTCATTAAAGTTTGGCCGGTTTTAAAATCCTTACCCGCAATAGGGGTTTTGGTTAATTTGGCAAGTTCAATTAAAGCCGGAATATCAACTGTTAAGTTGGGGGCGCCGTTTGAGAAAGGTACACCTAATTTTAAAGCAGCATAAGCATATATCATACTTGGTGCAATCAGTTTATCATCATCCTTTAAAGCCTGTTCAAAAGCTGCAAGTGACTGATGAATTGCCGATGCCTCGTAGTAAATTTCTGTTGAACCGCACCATACAAGTACTACCCTATCAAGACCGTTTTTTTCTTTAAAGTTTTTAATATCCTCCATTACCTGTTGCGCCAGTTCAAAACGTGTACCTGTTTTAACGTGGGTGCCGGTAAGGTTTTTAGCGTAATTATGGTCAAAAGCCGCCTTCATGGGTACAATTGCTTCCAACTCGGCTTTTACAGCGTTTAATAGCGCGGGCTCAAGCACTTTAGCGGTTGAAGCAGCTTCAAAAACGTTATCATCATAAACATCCCATCCACCAAAAACAATGTCGTTTAAATTAGCAAGCGGAACAAATTCATTAATTTTAGGGTTACGGTTTTCAGTTCGTTTACCTAAACGAATGTGACCCATTTGTGTAAGGGAGCCAATTGGTTGCGAGATGCCTTTTTTTACAGCTTCAACGCCGGCAATCAGTGTGGTGGCTACTGCGCCTAAGCCTGGGATAAGGATTCCCAGTTTGCCTTCGGCAGGAGAGATTTTAATTTTCATTGTAATTGTTTATTGTTTAATTATTATGGCCCGGGCCATCTGTTTGGTTTTACCGGTTTTACCTTAATGTTTTAATAGAAAATGGTTTGTGTTAATTGTGTTAAGTGCTTGATTTTCAATTTACTTAAACGTTTAAGTAAATTGACATAATTTTATTGTTTTTTAATTTTTAAGTGCATGTTTTGTAATGATTATTTTAGTTTGCCTGGTTATAACCAATCATTGGCCCTATACCATTTCAGCGTTTCTATTAAACCGGTCTTTAAGTTATAGGTTGGATAAAACCCAAGTTCTGATTTTGCTTTTTCAATGTCAACAGACCAGTTTACGGCCATAAGCTCATTAAGTTTTTCAGTATTTAATATGGCAGCCCTATTGCTCAAAGAACTTACTTTTTCTGATACCAATGCTATTATTTTTACAAATATTACAGGCAAATGAAATTTGAAGGTTTTTAGGCTTAGCGCTTCCTTTGCTAAATTAGCTAACTCATATTTACTATAAAAATTGCCGTCGCTAAGGTTGTAGTCTGAAATATTCCAGTCGTACAACGATTTAATGGCAGCTTTTGCAACATCTTTAACATAAATAAAGGTAAGTTTTTGCTCGGCTTTACCCATATAAGGTTCAAGTCCCCGGGTGAGCTGCTTAAAAAATATAAATATCCCGGTATCCCTTGGTCCATATATAGCGGTAGGGCGTAAAATGGTATAATTTAAATTTTCTATAGTTTTAAGTTGATTCTCGGCCAATAACTTACTGCGGCCGTAGGCCGTAACCGGGTTGGGCTTTATATTTTCGCTGATGGAACCCGCCAATGTTTTAAGCGGGCCAAGCGCTGCAAGGCTGCTTATGAGCACGAATTTCTTTAGGTTTATATCTGCCTGTACTGCAGCCGATGCCAGGTTAAACGTGTGTGTGGCATTAATGTAGTTGTATGCCGCCTGTGATTTGGCTGCGGTAACACCTGCGGCATGGATAATATAATGAGGTTTTATATAACTCAGTTGTTGTTTTAAGGCCGAAAGATCCCGGTAATCGAGGTTTACAAAGTTGATGTCAAGATGTTTTAAATGATCTATCTTACTGCTTTTGCGCACTGCGGCATACACTTCAAGATTGTTATGTAATGCCTCCTCTATAATGTGAAATCCTGCAAACCCACTTGCCCCGGTTATTAAAACCCGTTCCCTCATATCGCTTTCTGGTATAACCTGTATTTTTTGTATGGATCGCCTTTAATAGCTTCAATAGCGCGATTCACCATATCATTATGCTCCAAAGTCCATCCGGCTTCGGCATGTTTAAATCCTTTTCTTTTATATTCTCTTATAATAGTACCATATAAACAAGCCTCTATACCCATTTTACGGTAGCCATCAATAACCCCCAACGCGTAAATACGGATGCTCTGGATATTTTTTTTGCCAAATAATAGCTTAAAGATGCCTGTAGGTAATAACCGCCCGCGTTTTATCTTTTGAAAGATTTCATTATAATTGGGCAGGGCTAAACCAAACGCAACAATTTTGCCTTCCTGTTCGGCAACCAATGCAAAATCAGGATCGAGGATCAGTTTAAGATCTTTGGCCAGGTAGTCAAATTCCTCGTCGGTTAAAGGTACAAAGCCGGTATTGCTATCCCAGGCGGAGTTATAAACCTCGCGCAGTTTAGCAGCATCTTCCTTGAATTTTTTCATGTTTACCTTGCGGATAATGATATTATTCCGCTTTAAGCGCTCCTCTAAAGAGTTTAATAACCTAACTGATTTATCGTCATAAGCCTGTCCATCCCAATGCCATGAAATAAGATCAACATCTTTGCTAAGGCCATAGGCTTCAATAAGGTTGGCATAGTAAGGTTTGTTATAGGTATTCATTAAAAAGGCAGGACTATCAAACCCTTCAATCAATAAACCGCAAGGTTCATTAGTACTAAAGTTTACCGGGCCTAAAAGTTTACCGGTTACTCCTTTATCCTTAAGCCATTTGGTCGCAGTTTCAAAAAGTAAGGTGGATACATTTATATCATTTACACAATCAAAAAAACCAAAAAAACCATCGTTAACATGGTTATACTCATTGTGCGCATTATTAAGTATGGCAGCAATCCGGCCTACAATTTTATCACCATCATAGGCTAAAAAAGGTTGTACTGTGTTGTGCTTATGAAAAGGGTGAATGGTTAGCAAATCCCGTTGGGCTATAAACAGTTCGGGAACATAGTTTGGGTCGCCCTCATACAAATCATGCGGAAAATCAATAAATGAAGCTAATTCCTTTTTAGAATTAACCGTTACAATTTTTATCATGAGTGGTATTCAATAATTGCCCTAAGGCCATAGAAACTGAAAAGTCCGTATGCACATGAGCTTGTTTTAAACTAAAACAGCAACAAATACATACGGACATTTTATTATATTTTTTCTTTAACAGAAGTAACGCCTACTTCTTTAAACGCTTTTGCAAGTTTTTCAACGGCTTCATCAATTTGCGCAAAGGTATGAGTTGCCATTAACGAGAAACGCAGCAACGATGAATCTGAAGGTACAGCCGGCGAAACTACCGGGTTAACAAACACACCATCGGCTTGTAATTGCTTGGTTACAAGGAAAGTTTTTTCGTTATCACGTACGTAAATAGGTAATATCGGGCTTTCGGTAGGACCAAGGTCGAAGCCTTCTTCCAGTAACAGCTTCATGGCATAGTTGGTATTATCCCAAAGTTTCTGGATTCTTTCCGGTTCCGATTCGATGATATCAAGCGCGGCAATAACGCTGGCAACAGAACCCGGAGGCATACTGGCACTAAACATCAATGAACGCGCACGGTGTTTTATGTAATCAATGGTATCCTTATCACTGGCAATAAAACCACCTAATGATGCCAATGATTTACTAAAAGTACCCATGATAAGGTCAACATCATCAGTAAGGTTAAAATGCGATGCGGTACCGGCACCTTTATGGCCAATTACCCCAAGGCTGTGCGCATCATCTATCATAATGTTTGCACCATACTGATCGGCAAGATCAACTATCTRCGGTAGCTTAACAATATCACCTTCCATGCTGAATATACCATCAACAGCAATAATTTTTACAGCATCCTCTGGTAATAAGGCCAGTTTACGCTGCAGGTCGTTCATATCATTGTGGGCATATTTAATCACTTTCGAAAACGAAAGCCTGCTGCCATCAATGATACAGGCATGATCATACTCATCCAATATGATATAATCATTACGACCGGTTATGCATGATAGTACCCCAAGGTTTACCTGGTAACCAGTGCTGAATAGTACAGTAGCTTCTTTGCCAACATAGCTGGCAAGCCTGTTCTCTAACTCGATATGAATATCGAGTGTGCCATTTAAAAAGCGAGATCCGGCACAGCCTGTGCCGTATTTATCGATCGCTTTTTTTGAAGCTTCCTTAATTTTAGGGTGATTGGTAAGGCCTAAGTAGGAATTAGAACCAAACATTAACACTCTTTTATTATCTATTAAAACTTCAGTGTCCTGAGCAGACTCAATAGGCCTGAAATAAGGATACAATCCCTTTTCCCGGAGCATATTTGCAACCTGGAACTCGGCGATTTTCCCATGTAGTTTTTTAACCATGTATTAACTCTGCTTAAATTTTGCGTAAAAATACCATGAATAAGCAAATAACTTATACGGTAAGTGTAATTTTTTTAAAAATAGCTTATCATTAGGTTAACCTAATTGATAAAGGTGTATTCATATTACATGGCAAATTAATTAATTTTTTTGTTTATTCCGCACCTTATATTTTCATTTTTTTGTAAAAACCGAAAATTGGTGGGTTTTTGCCATGCTTTTATAAAATTTAGGTAATATTCTTGTGGTTCATAATATTTTGTTGATATTAATCACATATTCGCACTCCCCTGTGTAATTCGATTAAAACTATAGCAACTTTGTTTTGTAGTTTATGTCAGTTTGCATTGACATCTATTTTCCTTCGTATGAAAAAACTAAAAAACCTATCCATCTTAACGATAATTAATTTAACATTAATTTTACATTCGCCGGTTTTTGCTCAAGGCGGCGTTGATACCATTGGTGGGGGACCGGTTTCACTTAAGCAAGCTGTTGATTACGCGCTGCGTAATCAGCCAGCAGTAAGACAGGCTTCTATTGATGAGCAGATCAATGAGCGCGATATCAGGATAGGTTTATCAGGATGGTTGCCGCAGGTAAATTCATCAGGGTTGTACAATTATTATTTTAAGGGCAGTCCGCAGGCGGGCGCAGGAGGCGCCAATATCCCTTCAAACGCAGGCAGTATCCGTAACCTGTCGACACTGGGTGTTACAGCATCGCAGGTATTATATAATAATGATGTATTCCTGGCTTCAAAAGCATCCAGGTACTCGCGCCAGTATTACAGGGAAAATACTTTAAGCACCCAGATAGGAGTTGTATCGGATGTAAGCAAGGCTTTTTTTGATGTATTGTTATCGCAAAAACAACTTAATATTACCAACGAGGATATTACACGGCTGCAGCGTAGCTTAAAAGATGCTACCAACAGGTACCAGGCAGGCGTATCTGATAAAACAGATTATAAACAGGCAACCATTGCCCTTAATAATTCAATAGCTACGCGTAAGGCGACAGAAGAATCAATAAAAAGCAAAACGGCTTATTTAAAACAGATCATGGGTATTGGTGGCGAAAAGCCCTTAACGCTGTCATACGATTCATCACGATACGAACAGGAGGCCTACATTGATACCAATCAAACACTGGATGTAAACAACCGCATCGAATTTAGGCTGCTGCAAAGCTCAAAAGCGCTTAAGAGTTTAAACATTAACTATTACCGTTACGGCTTTTTACCTTCTATATCGGCGGTAGGCAGTTATAATTATGCATACTTTAATCATGATTTTAATAATCTTTATAGCAATGCCTTTCCAACGGGTTATGCCGGTATTACTTTAAGCCTGCCAATTTTCCAGGGAGGCAAACGCCTGCAAAATTTAGCAAAAGCACGCTTACAGGTTGAACGTACCGAACTGGATATAGAAAATACCCGCAACAGCATCAACACCGAGTATGTGCAGGCATTGGCCGGCTATAAAAGTAATTATACCAGCTACCGGCTTGTGCGTGAAAACGTAGACCTGGCAAGGGATGTATATAAAATAGTAAGCCTGCAATACCGCGAGGGGGTTAAAACTTACCTTGATGTTATTGTAGCACAATCAGATCTGCGTACTGCCGAGCTGAACTATTATAATGCCTTGTTCCAGCTGCTGGCCAGCAAGATCGATCTGCAAAGATCATTGGGGACATTAACTGTACAATAACAATATTAAATAGAATTCAAACGAACAACACTATAATGAAACCATCATGAGTAATCGCTTAAAAACAAAATTATAGATGCTCATGATAGCTTCATTACCTTTAAAAAACAAATCACTATAATGAAAAACAGATATATATATTGGTTAGCCCCGACAGTATTATTAACATGGGTATCATGTGGTAAAGCCGGTAAGGGAGGGGCTGCCGCACAGCCGCCAACACCGGTTTCAATTGCCGAAGCCAAAACTGCAGAGGCTACCTATTATGATAGGTACCAGGGAGCAGTAATATCTATCAACACTGTTGAACTGCGCAGCCAGGTGCCGGGTTTTGTAACAGGTATATTTTTTAAGGAAGGTGATGTTGTACAAAAGGGCAAAGTGCTTTATGAAATTGATAAACGTAAATATGAAGCAGCATATCAGCAAGCCCAGGCTAATGTGTTAAGCGCCCAGGCCAACCTGGTAAAAGCCCAAAAAGATGTTGACAGGTATAATATGCTGTTGAAAAACGATGCTATTGCCCGGCAAACTGTTGACCAGGCTACCGCTGCATATGAAACAAATAAAAGCCAGGTGGCTGTAGCTAAAGCGGGGCTTGCATCGGCTGCTACAGATCTTTCTTACGCTACCATCCGGGCGCCTTTCACAGGGCGCATTGGTATTTCGCAGGTGAGGCTGGGTGCACAAATTGCCGTGGGTACTACGCTAATGAACACCATATCGGCCGAGCATCCCATTGGTGTGGACGTTGTAATTAACGAGCAGGATATTAACCGCTTTTATAATCTGCAAAAAGCAAGCAGTGATACTACTTTTAAACTACAGCTGCCCGATGGTACCACTTATAATAAAACCGGTAAGGTTTTAGCTATTGACCGGGGCGTAAACAGCGGAACCGGAAGTATTAAAGTACGCATCCAGTTCCCTAATGAGGATGATGTACTGAAGGATGGCATGAGCTGTGTTTTACAGGTATTGAATGGACAATCGGGCAACAGGGTGCAGATACCTAATAAAGCGGTAACTGAGCAAATGGGCGAATTTTTTGTTTTTGTAACCAGGGATACTACAGTTAAAGATACCGCCCAGGATAAAACCATAAAAGACAGGCGCGATACCATTGCCAACCAGGTAAAGGTAAAGCTTGGCCCCCGTGTTAATACAGATATAGTGGTTATGGCTGGTATCAAAGCCGGCGACAAGGTGGTGACCGATGGCTTTCAGCGTTTGCGCGATGGCGGCAGAATAACGCTTGGCGCCGGTGGCCCGCCTGCAGGTGCGGCTCCAAAAAAATAGTGTTTATATACGAAGAGAGATTTAAGCTTGTGGCAGGGAACAACCCCTGCAAAACTTAATAATAAAAAGAATGATCGCAGATACTTTTATACGACGACCGGTAACCGCAATAGTGATCTCAATAGTGATTGTAATTGTGGGCATATTGTCAATGACCAGCTTACCTATCGGGCAATATCCTGATATTACCCCGCCAACTGTTTCTGTTACCGGTACTTATACCGGGGCCGATGCATTAACGGTAGAGCAAACCGTGGCCACCCCGGTAGAGGTACAAGTGAATGGCGTGCCCGGCATGACCTATTTACAAAGTAACAGCAGCAGTAACGGCCAAATGAGTATGACGGTTAACTTTGATGTAGGTACCGATATTAATATAGCAGCGCTTGATGTGCAAAACCGTGTGGGTATTGCCCTGCCAACCTTGCCGCAGGAGGTGCAGCGTTTAGGGATGATTGTGCGCAAGCGTAATCCCAGTATATTAATGCTGGTTGCCATGTTTTCACCTAAAGGTAGCCATGACGTTACTTTTACCGATAATTATACCAATGTTTTTATAAAGGATGCTATTTTACGTACCAAAGGCGTGGGCGATGTTGTTAGCCGTGCCGATGATTTCAGTATGCGTATCTGGCTTAACCCCGATAAGCTCGCAGCTTTGGGCATGTCTGCAGGCGATGTAACCGCTGCATTGGCCGAGCAAAACGCCCAGGTGGCCCCGGGTACTGTTGGTGCCACGCCCCAGCAAAAGGCGCAAACCTTTGAATATTCTGTACTGGTAAAAGGCCGTTTAAGCAAACCCGAAGAATTTGGTAATGTAGTTGTGAAAACCGTGCCGGCTACAGGTGCTATTGTACATTTAAAGGACGTAGCACGTATTGAGCTGGGTAAATTCAATTACTCCGGTAATTCGTTTGTTGATGGTAAAAGAGCATCGTACCTGTTGGTGTACCAGGCCCCAAACAGCAACTCGCTTGAAACAGCCGAGAACGTATACGCCACCATGGAGCAGCTTAAAAAAAGTTTCCCGGCTGATATTGACTATGTGGTTCCTTTTGAAGCGGTAACTGTAGTTAAAGTATCAGTTAGCGAAGTGGTTGAAACGCTGCTTATAGCATTGGGGCTGGTTATTGTGGTAGTATTTTTATTCCTGCAAAACTGGCGCTCCACCCTTATCCCCGTATTGGCTATTCCCGTATCTATCATAGGTACGTTCATATTCTTTATTCCACTTCATTTTACCATAAATACACTTACGTTGTTTGGTTTTGTATTAGCCATAGGTATTGTGGTTGATGATGCTATTGTGGTAGTTGAAGCTGTACAGCATTATATGGATGAGGAGGGTATGTCTCCACGTGAAGCAACCGAGCACGCCATGCGCGATATATCGGCGCCGGTAATTGCCATTGCCTTGATATTAGCTGCGGTGTTTGTGCCGGTAGGGTTTGTGCCCGGTATAGTTGGACGGCTTTACCAGCAATTTGCCATCACTATAGCTATATCGGTATTGATATCGGCATTTGTGGCGCTTTCGTTAACTCCGGCGCTGTGCACGCTGCTACTCCGTCCGCATAAAATTGATGAAAAATCAAAAGGACTCAACAAATTCTTTTTTGTATTTAATGACTGGTTCACCCGTATAACAGGCAGGTATCGCAACACCGTTGATAAAGGCATAAAAAATTCAAAGTTCATTGTCATTATACTGGTGTGTATTATTATTGGCACCATACTTTTATTCAGGGGCAAACCATCAGGGTTTATTCCGTTAGAGGATGATGGCCGCGTTTATATCACCTATGATCTGCCCGAAGCTTCATCAACAGTAAGAACGGTTGATGTGCTGCACCAAATGATGAAAACCCTCGATAGTGTCCCCGAAATTGCACATTATGCGGCATTAGGCGGATTGAACGCTATTAGCTTTGCAAGTAAGGCCAATAGCGCAACCATGTTTGTTCAGCTTAAGCCCTGGGATGAGCGGAAGGAAAAATCGCAGCAGATTACCGCCCTTGTTGCCAAGCTCACTAAAAAACTGGCCAGGTTTAAAGAGGCTAATGTGGTAGTAATTCAGCCACCTGCTATTCCGGGTTTGGGAAGCACCGGTGGTTTTTCATTTATATTAGAAGAAAAACAAGCAGGAGGTGATATTAAGGTGTTTGAAAAAACATTGAAAACATTTGTGGGCGAGCTTAATAAACGCCCCGAAATTGCCAGGGCCTTCACCTTTTTTACGGCGAGTACACCCGCTTACCAGTTAACTATTGACCGGGAGAAAGCTAAAAAATTAGGCGTTTCTATCGCCGATGTTAACAGCGCCCTGCAAACCTATATGGGGAGTACCTATATCAATGACTTTACCATATACGGACGAAACTTTAGGGTACTTGCACAGGCAGATACTGCTTACCGGAGTAATATTAGCAATATCGGACAATACTTTGTGCGTAATTCGTTTGGTACAATGGTGCCGTTAAGTACCCTTACCTCTTACAAGGTTATTGAAAACTCTCCGCTGATTGCACATTATAACCTGTTCAGGTCCGCCGAGATTAACGGGAGTACCAGGCCCGGTTATAGCAGCGGTGATGCTATAACGGCTTTGAAAGAAGTTGCTGCCAAATCGCTGCCACAGGGCTTTGGTTACGAATTTTCGGGCCTTAGCCGCGAGGAGTTATTGTCTGGTTCAACAACAGTTTACATTTTTGCACTTTCTATAGGCTTTGTATTCCTTTTCCTTGCCGCGCTATATGAAAGTTGGTCGGTTCCGTTTTCGGTGCTGCTGGCGGTGCCTTTAGGTGCATTTGGCGCCATCCTGTTTCTTACGTTTTGGCCCGACTTAACCAATAACGTATATGCGCAGATTGGTTTAATTACCTTGATAGGTTTGGCGGCTAAGAATGCGATTTTGATAGTTGAGTTTGCCAAGGAACGTGTAGATAGGGGGATGAACCTTGAAAAAGCTACCCTTGAAGCGGTACGCCTGCGTTTACGCCCAATCATCATGACCTCAATGGCATTTATATTGGGGGTTGTGCCTTTAATGATTTCATCCGGTGCCGGCGCCGAGGCCCGGAAAACCATAGGATGGACAGTGTTTGGGGGGATGCTTGCTGCCACATCGCTTGCCATATTTATAGTGCCCGTTTTATACTATACCATCACCAGGTTTGCGTATGGTAAAGAAAAACTGGCCGAGATGGAAAAAAACTACAAGCCCGATCCAAAACATGACCCACATATTTAATACTTGTTCATAAAAACAAAAAAAGAGAAGTTTTCGCTTCTCTTTTTTTGTTTTTGGCAAGCCATAGCATCTCATCGTTATACCAATAGTTATTGAATTTTTAGCCTATACACTACAAAAATCATCAATTGCATACACTTTTTGTATTAGCAACATTCTGTTTTTCTATACATTAATTTGATGTTAAATAAATTTCTAAAAACGAATGGTAAATATCATTTTTTAATAAAAAAGTATATTGATAATCAATATTTAAGCTAAATACTTACTTAAAATAACTGCAGTAAAACTCCATATTTAAACCGTCATGCCAATCTCACAAGGGTTAAAAGTTATCAAAATGGCAAAGTATTTGTAAAGGAGGTATCAATGCAATGAAAAAATTGCAGAGTTATATAAAAATTACAACTATGAAAACAATGACAAAAATTATAGCCGGAGCTTGTACAGCTGTAGCTATATTCATCGGAACAAATGTAAGCGCACAAACCACTCCCGCCAACAAACTACGTTTTGGTATTGGTTTAGAAGCAGGTGTACCTACAGGTAACGCACATGATATTTCGAAATTTGAGCTTGGTGGTACCGGACGTTTACAATATGGGGTTAATAACAATGTAGCTTTAACGCTGACATCTGGTTACTATAACTTTTTTGGTAAAACTTATACCACATCAGTAACCACCGCAACCGGCACAGCCACTTCAACTTTTAAAGCCAGATCACTTGGTATGGTCCCGGTTAAAGCTGGCCTTAAAGCGTTTGTTAGCGATGGCTTTTATCTGTCGGGCGAAGCAGGTGCCGGGTTCGAAGTTCATCCGATAGTAGCCGGTGGTGAAAAAAACACCAAACTTATTCTTTCTCCCGGCATTGGTTACGCAACCAAATCATGGGATGTTGGTGCACGTTATGAAAATTTTTCTGGCCAGGGTAATAACTATGGCCTCGTAGGTTTGCGTATAGCTTACGGTTTTGGTTTATAGAAAAACCTGGTCACTAAATAATAAAAGCCCCTCGTCGTGATGATGAGGGGCTTTTTGTTATTTGTAGGAATCAGAAATTACACCAGTTTCCCCAGCGCTTCTTTAATCCTTCTTACAGCCTCTATCAGCTTATCCTCTGCAGCAGCGTAGGAGATGCGGATAGAAGTAGTATCACCAAATGAATCACCGCCTACGGTAGCTACATGAGCTTCCTCCAGCAGGTATATGCTCAGTTCATCAGCATCTTTAATTGTTTTGCCATTATAGCTTTTGCCAAAGAACGAGGTAACGTTAGGGAAAAAGTAAAACGCGCCATCGGGCAGGTTTAATTTTATGCCATCAATTTCGCTCAATAGTTTATAAACAATGTCGCGGCGTCTTTTAAAAGCGGCACGCATTTCAAGTACTGTTTCCAGGCCGCCTTCATAAGCAGCAATACCGGCACGTTGGGTAATTGAACAGGTTCCTGAAGTTATTTGTCCCTGCATTTTATCGCAGGCAGTAGCAATCTCTTTGTTGCTTGCTGTGTAACCAATCCTCCAACCGGTCATGGCAAATGCTTTCGACCAGCCGTTGATGATCACCACGCGGTCTTTTATATAGTCAAACTGTGCTATCGATTCGTGTTTATCAATATAGTTGATATGCTCATAGATCTCGTCGCTCATGATATAAACATGAGGGTGTTTTTCAAATACTTTGGCCAGGCCTTCCAGTTCATCCTTGCTGTAAACACTACCGGTAGGGTTACATGGCGATGAAAACATAAACAATTTAGTTTTTGGCGTAATGGCCGCTTCCAACTGCTCGGGCGTAATTTTAAAGTTTTGTTCAACAGTTGTGTTGATGAAAACACTTACACCCTCGGCAAGCTTAACAACTTCGCTGTATGATACCCAGTAGGGGGTAGGGATAATTACTTCGTCGCCCGGGTTCACCAAACATAACACCGCGTTGGCAATAGCCTGTTTGGCACCTGTTGAAACTACTATCTGGCTAACATCATAATCAAGGTTGTTTTCGTTCTTTAACTTGGCAACAACAGCCTTACGCAGTTCGGGATAACCAGCTACAGGGGTGTAGTAGGTAAAGTTTTTATCCATGGCCTGTTTAGCAGCTTCCTTGATGTGCTCGGGGGTATGAAAATCAGGCTCGCCAAAGCTCAGGCTGATCACATCAACACCTTTTGCGGCAAGTTCACGGCCCATTTTGGCCATTTTAATTGTTTGTGATTCGGACAAGTTATTTATCCGGTTACTTAATGCGCTCATATAAATTATGTTATCGGGGCAAATATAGAAAATAACTTTACTGCTACTTACGCTTGTTATTTATAAATTTGTCGCCTTATTCAGATTGCTTTGAAGGAACAAAAAAGGATCATATTAATTTCGCTCATAACAGGTATTGTGCTCATGATAGCGAAATTTGGTGCCTACTTCTTAACCGCATCTAATTTTATACTAACAGATGCCGCCGAAAGCATAGTTAATGTAATAGCCAGTTCTTTCGCGTTTTTTAGTATTTACCTGTCATCGTTGCCGCGCGACGAAAACCATCCCTACGGGCATGGTAAGGTTGAATTCTTTTCTGTTTTCATCGAGGGATCGCTTATTGGCATTGCCGGGGTTATCATTATCATTAAATCAGTTTACAGCGTATTTTACCCAAATAACATCCACGATTTGCTTACCGGAGCCACAATTATCGGTCTTACAGGTGTTGTAAACGGATCATTGGGTTATTATTTGATCTATAAAGGGAAGAGGCTACACTCTATTACCCTTGATGCCGATGGTCGGCACCTGCTTTCAGATATGGTAACCAGCGGTGGCCTGGTGCTTGGTTTGTTGCTGATACATTTTACCAACATTTTATGGCTCGACAGCGCCTTATCAATATTAGTTGGTATTTATATACTATATAGCAGTTATAAACTGGTGCGCAAATCGGTAGGGGGGTTGATGGATGAAGCCGATTTCCAGGTGGTAAGGGATATTGTAAAAGTTTTAAGCGATAAGCGCCGCGAGGCCTGGATAGATGTGCATAACCTGCGCGCCCAGAAATACGGTAACGAGCTGCATATCGACTGCCACTTAACGTTGCCCAATTATTTCGACCTGAACACGGTACACACCGAAGTATCACTGGTTGATAAAATGATCAATAATGAATTTGGAATAAAAACCGAGCTTTTTATCCATACAGATCCATGTTTGCCAAATTGCTGCCACTATTGCAGCATGCCCAACTGTCCTATACGCTCGGAAGCACAAACAGAAACTATTGAATGGACAATGGATATTGTAGTACGCAACAAAAAACACTTTGAATAATGGCAGAGTATTTTAATGTAAGGGTTTACGGCCTGCTGCTTAATGATAACGACGAAGTACTGGTAAGCGATGAGCAGGAATACGGCATGCAATTCACCAAATTCCCTGGCGGCGGCCTGGAACTGGGCGAAGGCCTGGTTGACGGCTTAAAACGTGAATTTATGGAAGAGTGCAACCTGGAAATTGAGGTTGTAAGCCATTTTTATACAACAGATTTTTTTGTAAAATCGGCCTTTAACAATTCGCAGGTCATCAGCGTTTACTATTTGGTGAGGAGTATTACCCCTGTGGATTTAGTCACCAAAACCATAGCATTTGATTTCGACGGCGAAAGCGAAGTACTGCAGTCATTCAGGTGGGTAAATTTAACTGCATTAAGTATAGCCGATTTTGCATTCCCTACAGATAAACGGGTAGTTGAACTTTTACAGGATGAGTTATGAGCCTTACCGAACGCGACCTTAAAGTTATATGGCACCCATATACCCAAATGAAAACTGCCGCGCCGCCCATACCTATTGTAAGGGGGCAGGGAGCGCTGTTATTTGATGAAACGGGTAAGCAGTATATAGACGCAGTATCATCCTGGTGGGTAAATATCCACGGGCACGCGCACCCTTACATTGCCCAACAAGTTGCCCAGCAACTGCAAAAGCTGGAGCATGTAATTTTCGCGGGGTTTACCCATGAAGGCGCTGTTGAACTGGCCGAACGCTTATTGGCTATTTTGCCCGATAATCAGCAAAAAGCGTTTTACTCCGATAATGGCTCAACAGCTATTGAGGTAGCCATAAAAATGTGCCTCCAATACTGGCTTAATAAAGACGATCAGCGCACCAGGATCCTGGCCTTTAACAATGCCTACCACGGTGATACCTTTGGCGCCATGGCCGTAAGCGGCCGCAGCGCGTTTACCAAAGCCTTTGATAGCCTGTTGTTCGGGGTAGAGTTTATTGATACGCCCAACAAGGAAAACATCCAAAGTCTCAAATCTCACATCTCACATCTCAAATCTGAGTTAGCCTGCTTTATTTTCGAGCCATTGGTACAAGGATCAGCCGGAATGCTGATGTATGAGGCCGAATATCTTAATGAGTTAATGGCCCACTGCAAGCAGGAGGGTGTGCTGATGATAGATGACGAGGTATTTACCGGCTTTGGCCGTACAGGAAAAGCGTTTGCCTGCAATTATGTAGATGTACAGCCCGATATCATGTGTTTTTCTAAAGGCTTAACCGGCGGAACTATGGCCCTCGGCTTAACTACCTGTACCCAACAGATCTACGATGCTTTTTTATCAGACGACAGGTTAAAAACCCTGTTCCACGGGCATTCATTTACCGCTAATCCAGTTGCCTGCGCCTCGGCTTTGGCAAGTTTGGATCTTTTTCAGCAACCAGCAACGGAAGTTAATATCCGGCGTATAGCGGCTGCCCATGCCCAATTTGGTGCTAAGATCAAACATCACGCTAAAATAAAAACCGTAAGGCAAACCGGCACTATTTTAGCCATGGAGTGGGAAACGGGCGACAATACTTCGTACTTCAATTTGCTGCGCGATAAACTATACCATTACTTTTTAGCCGCCGGTATCATACTGCGCCCCCTGGGCAATGTAATTTACATTTTACCCCCTTATTGCATTACTGATGATGAACTGCAGTATGTTTACAGTAAAATAGAGCAGGCACTTCAAGAACTATAACCATGATGTTAAACAAACTTTTACCTCAGATAATAGCCGATAACGAACTACACTCACGCTGGTTAAACACGCTGTCGCTGATGGAAAATACCGGTGCACGCAAGATCTCGGCAAGTGAAGACCCGCTTAYAGTAACTTATATCATCCTGAAGCATGCCGCCGAAGAGCATCGCCACGCCTTCTACCTAAAAAAACAACTGGAAAAAACAGGGGTTGAATTACCAACCTACGCGGCCGAATACTTGCTTGCTCCCGGCTCAAGCAAATACTACCTTAACCAGCTGGATATAGACGTTTGCCGTTATCTGAAAACAGAGCTGAATCTTACCGGCGCCGAACTGCGCTTTGCCGCCTACCTGCTGGTAACATACGCCATTGAGGTACGTGCCGACGAACTTTACCCCATTTACCAAACCGCCCTTGACGAAGCAGGCAGTAAAGTGAACGTAAAATCAATCATCCTGGAAGAAGAAGGCCACCTGGAAGAAATGCTGAACCAGCTTCATAAATTTTCTCCCGATTGGGAAAAACATGCCAATGAAGCTGTGGAGTTTGAAACAAGGTTGTTTAATATGTGGGTGGAGCAGTTGGGGGATTCGCTAAAGTAAAGCGTCTGAATCAGAATTTACAGAATTTTAGAATCAGCAGAATGATCAGAAATTCTGTAAATTTTCAAATTCTGTAAATTCTGATTCAGACAGTTAATACCCCATATACTCCGTATAAACCTCCTGCAAAAAAGCTTTGCCATATAGCAACGCTTTATCCGTGGCTTTTGCATCAGCGTTTTTATTGCCGGTATAAACTATCCTTTTGCCCGAGTTATCATAAGATACTACCTGCTGCGGCATCATGAAGCAAAAGCCGTTATCCCAATTAAAAAAAGCAAAATCGACGGTGTTGGGGTTAAGCAGATCTTTCGACCATTTAAATTGCTTATGAGGCAGATTCAACTGCGCAAGCAGTGTGGCGGCAATATCTGTTTGTCCGCCTAATTTGCCAATCTTTTTGCCCCGGTATTCGGGCTTTATCACATCACCAAAAAACAAAAGCGGGATATGGTATTTTACAGGATTGTAAGCCTCAGATATATTATGCGGCAGGCGATGCCCATGATCGGCTACTAAAATGAAGAGTGTATTTTTATACCAGTCCTGCTTTTTGGCCTGCTCAAAATAAGCGTTAAGGCACGAGTCGGTAAAATAAGCTGTGCTCCTGAACTTGTTGCTGGCATCGCCATCCTTATCTTCATCGGGGAAATGCGCTTTTCCTGGTAATATAAAAGGCTCGTGGTTGGTTGATGTTTGCAGGTATGTAAAAAAAGGCTGTTTTTGGTATTGCGCGTATTGTAAGTGTTTGGTTAACAGTACGTCGTCATACACGCCCCATTGGGTTTTTACCTGGCTTTTGTCAAAGGCCAGCTCATCGGTAATATGTTCAACCTCATGGCTTTTCATAAAGGTGTTAAAGTGCATATAGCTGCTTTTACCGCCATAAAAATAGGATGTTGCGTAACCCGCGTTTTTTAAGGTT
This sequence comes from Mucilaginibacter sp. P4_G9, assembly GCF_056400985.1. Lineage (NCBI taxonomy): Bacteria > Pseudomonadati > Bacteroidota > Sphingobacteriia > Sphingobacteriales > Sphingobacteriaceae > Mucilaginibacter > Mucilaginibacter sp. P4_G9. Next base: position 19,015 of record NZ_JBFUKF010000054.1, read on the forward strand.
GTAGCTATGGCCGGGAGTTTAGCCTGTTTCAGCGTATCCGAAACGATGGTACGGATGGCCTGCGAAGGAAAACCACTCATAATGGATATGATGCCCTTGTCCGTCCGATCGGCAGAGGAATAAATGTTATTGAACAGGATGCCGTTTTTGATGAATTTTTCAAAATTTGGGGCAACACCTTTGTCGCCGCCTAATGATTCAATAACATCGGCCGTATAGCTTTCCATCTGGATAATCACCACGTTGGGGTGGCTGGTGGTTAACACCTTTATGGTACTGTCATTTTTAACGCTGTAAGCTTCTGCAACCAGTTGCGCTGCGCTGCCTTGCTGCATAAACACGAAAGGGTTGTAAGGAGTACGCAAATTTTCAACCACATTATTAAACAGGTTCCACTCGGTATTAAGGGCTGCCTGATTCAGAAACTCATGGTCAGAAAAGTATGCCGAGTTTTGGTTTACCGGTATGGATTGAATTCCGCCCCGCATCAGCAGGAAATTAAAGAACACCAGCAGAATAATGAGCACCGCTTTTAGCCGGGGTTCAACTTTTGGCTTTTTAAATTTGTAATCTATGATCTTGTTGGATAGCAATATGCCCGATGCCAATAATATCAAACAGATAATAATACACCTGCCCACCGGTGATGAGCCTGTTGAAGCAAAGGCCTCTGATGGTGCATCATATAATGATTTAAACACCCTGAATACCACCTTTGTGCCCCACTCGCGAAATATATTGAAGTTGAGGCCTGTATTTAAGGAGATACAAAACAGGCAGAACCATACATAAACTTTAAGCCAGGCAGGTTTGATGTACGATTTTGGGATGCACCAGTTAACAATAAATACCAGGAGCGGGATAGCGCAGATATAGGCTGCTGCCGATGCATCAAGCCTTAGGCCGTAGAAAAAGGTTTGCAGGATCTCGCTAAAACCGGCGTCTTTAAGTTTAGGCAGAAAATACAATTCAAATGTAACCCGGGTTATTGCAAAAAACAATATCCAGAAAACAAAAAATCTGACCAGGCTAAAAAGGTTTCTTAACATAAGGGGTACAAAAATAGTACTTTAACCTCAATGTTAAGAAACCTTTAATGAATAGTTAATGAAGAAGCTTATTTGCCTCCGCGCATAGCTTTCAAGTCATCCATAGTGATTTTTTCAAAATCAGCCGGGATACCAAATGTGCCTGCAGGTACTTTTTGCTCGGTTACACTTTTTACAGTAACCTCGGTTGATTGCCCCTGGCTAAATGAAGTGTACTGAACCGGGAAACCACCAATACCAGCGTAATATTTTGCAACGCCTGTTGTTGGAATCTCGATATCATTGGTGATCCATATATCGTAGCTTTTTTTGGTTTTTGAGTCTGTAGCAACCACTTTTTTACAGTTAAAACCGGAGATCACTTTAGTTTCGGTGCCGGGAGCAAAAGTAAATTGCGGCATAGCGGCTAATGCCTGCTCAATATCATCAGGACTTGCTACCGCTGCTTTTTTAATGTTTGCAACGGGTACATCTACTAATATTACCATTGATTTAGCATTTGCATCGGTCAGGATTTTGATATTAGCCGGGCCATTTGAAAAAGCAAACGCATTTGAATCGGCTCTGAAATAGCTTTTGGCCTGTATTTGCTGCCCCATCATTGATGTAGTAAAGTCAACTACTCCTTCGGTGTATTTTTTTTGTGCGTTTGCACTCATAGCGGTTGCGGTTAGGGCCAGACCCAAAGCAACATTTAGAAATTTTATGCTCATATTTTTTGTTTGATTAATACCAATTTACCTGTTTTTTAATAGAAGACAAATTTATTGGTGTTTAGTTTAATGTTGGAAATTAGATAATGTTATTAATGAAATGTTACGTTTTAATATTTTATAGTTTACATGCAAACGTTTTGCGTCGTCTTCAAACTTACGTATGGTTTGGCTACTGTTGCTGCCATCAATTACAAGTACCTGGTACTCATATGATCTGTTAATTTCAAATAAACTTAAATGTGGGTTGGCCGTGATATAAAGGTAATTGGTTTTTAATTTTTGCGGTAATAACTGGTTTTGTAATCGCTTATCAAATATAATTATTCTTTTATCATAAAACTGAACAATGGGGCCTTGTTTTTTTAAATAAGGTAAACTGATATTTTGGTTTGGGCTGATAACTGTCGCATCATTTACCTGTGTGCTATCCAGGTATGGTTGTATAGAATAACTGTAATTTCGGTCGGTATCGGCAAGGTTGGTTAATACAACGGCGCTGTTGCCGCTTTTAAGTACTATCCC
>NZ_JBFUKF010000055.1:0-21256 GCF_056400985.1 Mucilaginibacter sp. P4_G9
TAGTAACGCTTCGTCTTATGGGCTTTCATACTTCAAATTCTACATACCAGTAGACTCCAGACTACAGGGTTCATAATGATTTGTTTGTGACTTTCTGGCTGTAGCAAAAGTTGCCAGTTTAGACACATAGCCGTGAAAAATTCTATTCCCTAATGTAAGGAATAAATAGAAAAGTTGCGTTGGTGTTACCGCCTGAGATTTTAATATTTGATAACGACGAGAAACAAGCTCGTCGTTATCAAAGTCTAAGGATATCAAATGAAAAGCTTATTCGAAATAGGCTCGGTGTTTACGGATAAACTCCCGCATGCCCAACGGCTCGCGACCGGTAATGTCCTTTACCGCTGAGTTGGTCCCCGCAAACACGCCGTCCCGGCAGTCTTGCGCCACACTTGATATATGCTGAATAAAGTGCGGATGGTAACCTTGCTTAGGAGCTTCCGCCTGATAGGTTTCGATACTTATCGGGTCATAAGTAATTTTCCTGCTCAATTCTTCGCTCAAGATGTCGGCAAGACCAAAAACGTTGTACTCAACCGGCCCGTAAAGCGGATAGATCTTTCCTTCATGCCCTTCCGGGTTTAAAAGTAATTCTGCGATCACCCGTCCCTGATCTTCTGCTGCTATAGGTGCATAACGGCCTTCCCCAAATGGCAGGATCACTTTATCCTGTGTTTTAATAGTGTCACTGTATATCAGCCACTCGGCAAAGAAGGTTGGACGAATATGGCTGACTTTAAGACCTGACAGGTCCAGCATACGCTCGGCAACCCAATGGTCCCTGGCACCGTTGCTTTTTGCCTCACGGCGGGCAGAAATCTGTGACATATTTACAATGTTGCGAACATCTTGTTCCCTTGCAGCCTGTATCAAATAACTTGTACTGGCAAGTATTCCCGGAGTAAGGATCGGATAAAGAAAATAAACCCCTGTGATACCTTGCAACGCACTGCTTATCGCATAAAAATCATTGATATCACCTTGCACAATTTCGACGCCCTGTTCTTCCAATTTTTTGGATCGTTCGTCAATTTTGTGTACCAGGCCACGTACCTGTACGCCTCTCTTTAGCAGTTCGGGTATTACATAGCCTGCTGTGTAACCTGTTGCTCCTGTAACCAGAAATTTTTGCTGATTGCTCATAAGAATAATTTAAATATTAATTACTAACTGTTTGTTTAATAAAATACCGTTTGGTATATTTTATAGTAAAAAATTGCTGCAAGTTCTCCTTGATCTTACTGGTCAATTTTAATTTTTTTTTAATGGCGGTTCAGATTTCCGGAAACTGATTAAGCATTACCATCCAGGAATAATTTGGCCTGCAACACGAAATGTTCATGAAATTGATAATGCGAAGCATGGTTAGCATCCGGGTATAGGATCAGTTGCGCATTGGGTAAGTTTTGCTGCAGCAGATAAGAGTTGATGGTCGGAAAGATAATGTCATGCTTACCGTTAACTATCAGTACCGGATGGCTTATTTTTTGCAGGTAATCAAATGACCCTTCGCTTTTCTTTCCCCATTCCGCGATTGCTGCCAGCTGCGCCGGTACCACCTTGTCGCTTATGGCGATATCCCTGTCCTCTTTTCTGGCCCTGATGCGTTCCAAAAATTGCCGGCCGGCAGCCTGGCTGCTCTCCGTTGGTAAAAAGAAAGTATCCAGCAACAGCTCATCTGGTTGATTGTAGGGCTTGTCGAACAATGCCCATACTTCTGGCAGGAAGGTTTCCAATCCTTCGCCGCCTCTCGGGCCCGAGCCCACCAGGATAATGCGGTTAACTAATTCGGGGCGATCAACAGCTACCTGCTGGGCCGCAAAGCTGCCCATGGAAAAGCCGAACAGGTCGACTCTATTAAGCCCGAGGGCGTCAATAAAATCTTCAGCATCTTTAGCAATTTCTGCAATACTGTGCTTTGGGTCACCACCTGATTTAGCGATTCCCCTGGTGTCAAAAATGATGACTTCCCGCTTTTCCGAAAGAGGATCAAGAACAGCCGGGTCCCAGTTGTCTAAAGTTCCGGTGAAATGCTGGAAAAATACAAGAGGCAGGCCGCTGCCTTTTCCAAATCTGCGATAGGCGAATGAAACGCCGTTAACATCTGCGAACTGCGTTGGTGCAGTATTATGGGTGTGAATACTCATGATTTTTATATTTAAAAAGTTTAATTTGAATCAGCCTTATTGAAGGAACTCGTTTACCTGTTGCAGGAATTGCGCGGGGTACTGGTAATGCGGCGCATGATTAGCATCCGGATAAACGATCAGTGAGGCATCTGGCAGATGCTCTTTCAGGATCAGGGCGTTAACAGTAGGACAGATAATATCCTGGTCTCCGTGTATGATCAGCGTTGGCTGTTTGATCTCTTTGAGGTAGTCAAAGCTGTTTTCCGCAGGTTTGCCCCAACTGAAGATTGCTGCCAGCTGTGCGGGCACAACTTTATCAGTAAGCGCAGGATCTTTTTTAACCCGCGCCCGGATCCTGTTCAAATAACCCCATCCGGCTTTCTGACTTTTCGCAGTCGGCGTGAAAAATGTATCCAGCAATAATTCATCAGGATGCGGGTACTGCTTTTTGAACAGCGCCCAAACCTGCGGCGAATAATCTGCCATCCGCTCACCCCCGCGGGGGCCGGTTCCCAACAGGATCAGTTTCCGAATGAGTTCCGGACGGTCGTAGGTCAGTTGCTGGGCGACCATTCCGCCTATCGAAAAACCGAACAAGTCGATTTTCTTCAGACCAAGCGCATCAATAAATGCCGCGGCATCCTTTGCCATTTCGGCGATAGTATCAGGTGTTTTGCCTGCTGAGGCAGCCACGCCGGCATTGTCGAAAATGATCACTTCCCGGTCCTTTGCAAAGCCATCAATGACGGCCGGGTCCCAGTTATCCATAGTGCCGGTCAGGTAATTGGTAAATACCAGCGGGAGCCCGCCTTTTTTACCATACCTGCGATAGGCAAATTTTACGCCTTGTACATCGACAAAGCTGGTAGGCACCGTTCTGGCTGTATAGGTGCCGACGGAGCCGGCTAACAGTTTGCTTTTTGGCAGCAGCGTAAGCCCTGCGGCGGCAATTGAGCCAAGTTTTAAAAATTCTTTTCTTTCCATATCAGTAAGTGTTTGCCCGCCATATAGTTGATCAGGCTATCCGGAGGGTACTGTGTTATAAACTAATAATTATGCGTTCATGCTAGCCACGATCGACGGGACAAATATAAAATGAACGATTGTTCATTATGAATAGTCGGAATTGATATTTACTTATTAATGACAAAAATGAACAATCGTTCATTGTACATTTGCTTTTGTATTAAGAGTCAGATAATGAACAAAGCGGAAAGAACAAGACAGTTTATCATTGAAAAGACCGCTCCGATCTTTAACACCAAAGGGATAGCGGCAACTGCGGTAACAGATATTATGGAGGCCACGAAAATGGCCAAGGGCAGCCTCTATGTACACTTCCAGAACAAGGAGGAGCTGACGCATTGCGCTGTTGACTGGAACCTCCGCCAGTTGACGGATAAGTTTAAAGCAGAGGCAGATAAGTATACGGGTGCAAAAGATAAGTTTTTTGGACTGCTGGATTACCTGAGCGACCCGATGAATCCTCCGGTCCAGGGAGGCTGTCCCATGATGAATTTCGGCATGGAGGCCGACGATACCAGTCCGGTAATACGGGAGAAGGTGCATCAAACTATCTGCGATGTCAGGCAGGGCATGATGGATATCCTGGAAAAAGGGATTGAAGACGGCGAATTTAATTCTGACTGGAACTACACAGAATTTGCGATGAAGGCCTATGCGATGATTGAGGGAGGAATCCTGGTAGCCAGGGTATCCCAGGACATTTCGCAAATGAAAATGCTAATGGACATCCTCAAACGTGAGCTTAACGGACATGTTGCCGAAACTCATTAAATAGACAACATCAGCTACAAAATAAAAATGAAAAAACATCCATTAAGGCAATTCAAAGAGTCGCCCGGTGCGACATTAGCGGGACTAAAAGCGCTGCTCGCAGATGATGTGGTTTTCTCGAGCCCGATATTTTCCAGGGAAGTGAAGGGCAAAGACCTGGTGGCGCAGGTTATGCTCACTTCCACATCAGTCCGCGACGGTCGGTTCACGCACGAATTTAAGCGGGATAACGAGACGGTGCTGATCTGGGAAGGCAAGATCAATGGGCATAAGTTGGTCAGTTTTGAGCTGATTGTGGATAATGAGGAGGGGAAGATCAGGTATAGATCAGTGGCTTTCAAGCCATATCCCGTGGTCAGCTTATTCAGAGGTGCGATGTACGAGCAGCTAAAAGATATTATCCCGGAGGACATGTGGCATCTTCAGCCGGTGTCTGAGGAATAAGTTGTTTGATTTAGTGTGATTGATAAATGGCTGCCTGAATATTCAGCAGCCATTTTTATTTATTGACATCAGCCGGAAGGTTTCAAATTAAAGAAATGGAAAAAATAGAGCGATTGGAAAACATGGTGAGAGGAATTTCCGGAATGTCAGCAAATGACTTTGCGATATCAAAGCCATTTTGGCAGGAGAAAGATTACCGAAAGGGCGAATTTTACAATGAGTACAAAAACGTATGTAAGTATTTGGGCTTTGTGTTGTCGGGTGTTTTCAGGATCTATAAGTACCATGAGCCTACAGGGGTGGARAGGAATATGCTGTTTTTCACCAACAACCAGTTCATGAGTTCTTTTAAAAGCTTCTTAAGCCAAACCAGCTGCGAATATTATACCGAGTCGATGACCGATTCAGAAATACTGTATATTCATTACGATAATCTGCAGCATTTGTACAGCACTTCACCGGCCTGGGAGCGGTTTGGGCGCATCTTTGCAGAATCTGCACTCCATGCGATCATGCACAATACCGAGGGATTTCTGTTTAAAACAGCGGAAGAACGTTACCTGGAAATGCTAAAGCAGCATCCGGAGATCCTGCAGTCCGTACCACTTTACCATATAGCTTCTTATCTGGGAATTGAAGGGCCATCCCTGAGCCGTATTCGTAAAAGGCTGATGCATAAATGAACTTTATTGTTCGATGCATCCGCTACCGATTTTAACCCAGGTTAAAGTTTCCCCACTATTTCAGGGATAGTTTTGCCCTGTCTGTACAATCAGGCAAAACATAGACAATGAAAAAAGTAATATTATCACTACTGTTATTAGTATCCTTTACAGTAGTGTTTTCCGCATGTTCAAAAGATGATAACAATCAAAATTTTAAAACGAAAACTTATGTGCTCGTACACGGTGCGTGGCAGGCGCCGTATGTGTGGGACGCTGTGAAGGCAAGCCTGGAGAAAGCAGGTAATCATGTAGTAGTGGTTGAATTGCCGGGCCACGGCAGTGACCAAACCGCACCGCAAAATTTAAGCATTGATGTTTACAGGGACAAAGTAATAGAAGCGCTTTCCAAAGTAAACGGAAAAGCAATACTGGTAGGTCACAGTCTTGGAGGTGTGATTATTTCAGCAGTCGCAGAAAAAGTGCCTTCCAAAATAGAAAAGCTGGTTTATATAGGGGCCTATCTGCCTGCTTCCGGCCAGTCACTGTTAGATCTCGCACAAACCGACCCTGATGCGCTATTGGGAAAATCCCTGGTTCCATCGGCTGATCAGCTGACACTGGATGTTGTGCACGACAATATTACCGGCATTTTTATCCAGGATGGAACCGAGGCGATCAAAAGCCTGGTATTAAAAAATTATCGCGCCGAACCTGCAATTCCTTTTACGAATAAGATCATATTGACCGGTGCCAATTTCGGATCGGTTGAAAAAGTATATATTAAAACCCTGCAGGATCATGTGATATCACCAGGTTTACAGGTTCGGATGATCGCTACGGCCGGGATCAAAAACGTATACCAGTTAAATACCAGCCATTCGCCGTTCCTGTCTAAACCGGATTCAGTAAATATCCTTTTGACAAAAATAGGCCAATAGATTAATCAAGTAATTATTGATCCTGATCCCGTATCCCGGTATGAGCAACCGGGAAAGGGATCAGGATTTAATTCACACAATAATGAAAACATCAGGAACCGGAGATTATATCCCGGATCCGACGGTTCGTTCGGAGAATCGAACTACTATACCAGTAGTCTCCAGACTACAGGGTTCATAATAATTTGTTTGTGGTTTACAGCTGTGACAAAGGTTGCCAGTTTAGACACGTAGCTGTGAAAAATACTATTCCCTAATGTAGGGAATAAATAGAAAAGTTGCTTTGGTGTTTTGCTCAGTGGTTGGGGTTGCTAAAGGGCATCCCGGAGGTGGTACGGTGAAAACACCGACCACAGGCTGGATAAAAAAGCGTAATATCCGCATGATAATCACGTAGTTAAACTCGTGCCTGAGGCACAAATACATTGTTATTTTGCTATGTGATTTAAGATAAGGCTAAGGAAAAGCCTTTTATATTTTAACAAACAATTAAAACATCAAACTACCATGAAACATTTTAATCATTTAATTTTCACATTTATTACTGCAACTGTAATTCTTACCTCTTGTGGTAAAGATGGCGCTGTAGGGCCCGCGGGGCCGTCAGGTACTGCAGGCACAACCGGAGCCGCAGGCGCTGTTGGTGCAACCGGTGCTGATGGTACCAAAATTTACTCTGGCACAGGCACCCCTGCAGCAACGCAGGGAGCCACAGGCGATTTCTACCTTGACGTTTCTAACAGCAATTTTTATGGCCCTAAAACAAGTTCAGGATGGGGAGCTGCCACCAGCCTGAAGGGAGCTACAGGAGCGGCTGGAGCTACAGGAGCAGCAGGAGCTACAGGAGCAGCAGGGACCGCAGGCTCTAAAATTTATAGCGGCGCTATCGCACCGGCATCTTCATTAGGGGCAGATGGAGATTATTACTTAAATTCTACTAATTATTTATTTTACGGCCCCAAAGCAAGTGGCGCATGGCCCTCACCTATTAATCTAAAAGGAGCCAAAGGCGACCCGGGAACAGCTAATGTAATATATTCTGACTGGTATACCCCAGCTACATATGCCAAAACAACCATTTTTGGCACGATTAACTTTACAGCCGATATCGCTGCCTCTAAAATTACCCAGGCTATTTTAGACAATGGCGCAGTAGTGGTATATGCCAGGCTTAATGGATATAATCCTGCTATATGGCCTACTAACCAGGTGAGTGCCTTACCAATTGCAATTAATTATATGAGCGGCGCTACTCCTAACCTTGATACATGGTCGGCACTTTGCACAGTTGGGAATGTAAGGATAAGCTTAACCAGTAGTACCAATGCTTACAGCAACATATCAAACGCACACCAATTCAGGTATATTATAATTCCGGGTGGCGTACACACACTCAGCGTTGTCAATCTCAAAAACTATAAAGAGGTACAACAAGCATTGCATATAAATGACTAACCTGTAAAAAACTATCATCTACCTTCAATTTTTAGCATGAAAAAAACGCCGGACGCCAAAGTTTCCGGCGTTTTAATTTCAGGCACATGCCAATTAAACGGCGCGGTCACTTAGGGAGTCTGCTCAGAAAATTTAATACATCCTGTCCTATTTCTTTAGCGTTTGTTTCCAGGGCAAAATGACCGGTGTTATAAAATTTAACCACAGCGTTAGGGTTATCACGCTTGTAAGCTTCGGCACCGGCCGGTAAAAAATAAGGGTCTTTATTCAGCCTGTGGTCGGTGTTTTCACCGCACCACTTCCAGTTGGCTTATCATATCCAGTGACATCTTATATAGTATGGCAGCCTTTATATATGTTCCATGTAGTGTGTAATGAGGTCATTTTCAGTATTGAGGATATAATAAGGGGCCGAAGAATACAGGTACTCTTCGGGGAATTGGCATAAACCTGCTTTAACCGGATTATAGGGAATGTAGTCTAATTTCTGTTCAAATACTTTACGGTTGTATATGGTAGCCTTGAACGGCCGTCGCTCCTAAAACTGGTATTTCTGGTCGGCTCGAATATGCCGACCATAGGCTGAACAATATATGTACTTAGCGGCCACCTCCGAACTTTTTATCGATCAATGCCAGGTAGGAAATATCGCCATTGAGCAGTTCTTGTCGGTCATATCCCTGAAAAGCGGAGTAAATGGCATTGCCCAGCGCAAAGGAGCCGAGCAGCGGATGTCCGGCGTCAAAACCGATTCCCGCCGCGGTAAGACCGAACAAGGTACCGAAGGTGATCTGACCGAGTCTTGATTCGCCGAGGCGGGCGAAGATCTCATCCCTGCGTTCCAATATCTCTCTGAGTTTCAACTGATAGTATATCTCCCGCGCCTCTTTGCCTTGGATGTTAACTATCTCGATGATGGTCTGTTCCAGTCTGTTCCTGAAATTCTTCAATTGATCGTAATATTCTTCCTTGAAGGTCTTGAGCTGATAAGCGCTTGCTGCCAGCGGATATGGAATCAGTTCATTCAGGAATCTGTTCCGTGTCGATAATCGATGATATGGAAATGCGTTTCGGTCCGGACGAAGATCAATATTTCTGGTATTATCGGTGGCGGGCGTGAATCCTTCGACCTTCGAGATGACCGTGGCCAGATAGGTCATGAATATCCTGGCTGTCTGATGTTCTACATAGTACCATTCATGATTTTCACGTCTGATGATCCTTCTCCGTTCAAGTTCTCTCAATAGATTCTCACTGAATTTTTGGATATGCACCCGGCTGCCCCTGCCTTGAGCGAAGTCATTTTGTCTGGCGGTCAAGTCGAATTCAGCAGTATCTGTGAGGTCAAGGAATGCCTGATCGAAGTTTGGGATGTCATATGTATAATGATAAGGGAATATCTGTTGTATCAATTCCGCCTCGACCAGTTCCAGCATGTTGTTCTCCAGTCTGTTAGGATGATCCTTGTAGATATCAGGAACGATAGCACCGACATTATCCCAATAAAGCACACTGATAGTCGTCCAGTTCGTTTTCGGTACGTTGATATAGGGGAAATAAAGTAGGTTATCGGTCACGGGTAAAGGCTTGATATTATTTTCAATGAATAGATATTAAAGATATGGATTTTTTTGGACCGATTCGACAGTAGGATTCTTGCGCACGGCCTGTCATCTCCACTATTCGAAGTCTCCGAACCACTATGCCTGTAGTCTCCGGCTACAGGCTAACTAAAACAAACAATCAACATCAATAATCCCATCAATACCAGCATAATTAGATGCGCTTGAATAGATGTAATCTTCGGCGCGGCATACCAATCCTGCCCTAACGGGATATTGATGAATAAGGTCGATTTTTTGTTGTGTTACCGCAGGTGAAACAGTTCGATAAAATGATTGTTGTTCAGCCAGAAACACCAACCTTATGGGATTTTGATAACTGGATATTTAAGAAATTAAAGATCTTATGATCCGATTTCGAAATGCATCCAATCGTAATCCTTTTCACGCCCCAGTGATTTGAAGCCATGGTTGTAAAAGATGTCAATCATCGGGGCATATTCAGGCCTTGCAAATCGTGCAGTCGTATGGTTTTCATTTAAAAGATTCCTGTCCGGGTCAAGGTCCACAGCTACGCCCCAGGAATGGCGGCTTAAACTGGTACCATTCCGCATTTTTCTGTAATTAAAGCAGCCTCCATAGCGGTCAATGCCGAGCGCTTTAATTTGGTCAATGCCATATTGGCTCAGGATATCATTGAAAACTGCGTCGAGATTATCCTTAATGAGGTTGTGACAGGTAAAAGAATGTATTACCGTCTGTTTTTCCCAGGAAAGAACCATTGGGTAGAGAAGGGTTAGTTTAGTTAAGTAAGGTGTCCCCTGGGGATTGGGTTCGCCGTACCTGGCAATGAGTTGTTCTGTTGTGATCATAATTGTAGGATATTGGATTTAAAACGAGTATTTGTTTCAACGATTAAGGAACCCTGTTCACGTCAGCGCTTTGCCGGTTCAGTACGGGTTGTAATTTTTTCTCTCAACACTGTCCAGCCACACATTTAGGGTATAAAGCCTCGCTGCATGAGCTAAATCTAATGAGGACTGCTGCAAGTCTGATTGGCTTATTTCAGGATCCGGTTGTTCATAGGACGATAAAAGACGGCTAAATTTCATCATATGCATTTCTACCGTCTTATCCTCTACCATTGATAAGCGCCCCCAAAATAACCTGTAAAACTTCTTCTTTGCAAGGCTGTATTCTTCAGAAAAGATCTTTTCAGTGGCGAGGGTTGATGTTGCTTCCAGCGCCTCTGTATAAAATAAAAACTGCTTGTCATAAAAGCCCTTTCTAAACTCCTTGGCTGTTTGTTCTATACTTTGTTTTTCCTGTAGTTCCTTATTTTCGTTTTGCTGTTTATAGGCAATATATGTTCCTGCTATGCCTCCGATAATGGCTATGCCTTGCAATATTTTAATCGCATGTTCTATGCGATCAGAGCTTGTTTTGGACTTTAATTTCTCAACGATCCCGTTTCGGAATCGTTCAACAAGTTCTATTTTGTCTTTTTCTTCTTGGCTAAGCATAAACATTATTCATTAATTGGTGAATACCCGGCCTTTAACCTCGCGTAAGCTGCTCATTAACATTAAAATAATTAATGAAAGTTAGGCTTTGAACTTTTATCAGGCAATGACTAATTATAGCTATTATTGAAAATATTAAATGACACGACTACCAATTTCTGATTTGATAAAACAATCATAAAAAAGCAAAAATATTGAAGGTGATTTGTATGAATAAGGTAAGGGATAATCCATAAGTAAAGTATTAGGAAGGCAAACCATCTTCTGGATAGAAAAAGCAATTCACGGCGTCCATCCCATACCTTTCACATATTCCACCAGGCGCGGATCATTTGCTGAAAGTGCCGAAATCCATAGGCTAATCTGCTCGCGATTCCACCAAAGGCCCTGGGGATTGCCCGGCTTCGCGAATGTATAACGATACAACACAGCCCGGATATACCGCGGCGGCCCGGTGGGGAAGGGGTTGCCCGCAAACAAACTTATTGCACCGGGATCGTTATGAAGGAGCTTCCATACCAGGTTATAGGTCCACGGATATTGATCTGCGGTCGACATGGCGGCAAACCACATTTGCCAGTCTAAACGTAACTGGTAGGGCGCTATTTGCGGCGACGGCTTGTTAAGCAACACCGGCAGGCCTTTGTAGATGTAGGGTTTCCAGTTGGCTTTATCGTCGGGTACCTGGTCCGTCGTTCCTTCAAATACCACGTTCAAACGTTCCCGCCCCACAGATCCGAATGCGCCATAGGTATTTACCAGGTCAAGCGGGTCGAAGGACGAGTTCATAACCTGCCCCGGGGATAGCAGGTTCAATGCAGGCTGGATGCTCAGGATGGCAATTAAGCCGGCAACTACCCAGGAGGTGGTGAGCATAGGTTTGGATTCTTCGGCACCCTCAGCCGCCGCTTCCGCCTTACGAACGAGTATGGGGGGAAGAACCCTGGCCCAGAAGCTGTCATCCAAACAAGCCAAAGCCGGAATAATGGTAAGCCAGTTTAAAAAAGAAAGGTTACCGCTAAGTATAATGCTGACCTGGAATAACACGATCACCGATCCCGCTATATGACGCGCAACCTTTGGCCCGAATACGAACCATGGTGCTATCAGCTCGCCAAGCCAATTGAACCAGATGCCGGTCTTCAGCATTATCCGCGGCAAAAAATGAAACCACCGGCTCAGCGGCCCGGGAATGGGCTGCGTTTCGAAATGGTAATAGAGGGCAGTGCCGTTACGCCATATTTCATCCCCCCGGTATTTGATCAACCCCGAACCCAGCATAATGCGGAAGGTGAGCCAACGGAATAAAATGATAATGGGCAGGGGAGGCGCATACCGCGGAAAAGGGCGCAAACTGAAGAGCGGACAGAGGAAGATAGCGAGAAAGCCGGTTTCGTTAAGTTGGATCTCCCAACCGTATCCATACCAATCCTGCCCCAGGTGAACAAACGACATGTACAGAAACCAGAGTACAGCAAGCAGCGGCGCATTGGCGTAGCCCGCCACTACTACGCATGACAGCACAAACCCGATCCAGGCGGCAGTTAATAGCGCGGTGTCAGAATGCCAAAGCCAGAAGAGCGACGGCAGCCGCACAAACCCCGCCCCCGCCGACCCCAGGGCGGCGCTCACCTGCTTCAGGTAAATTTCCAGGGGAAGGAGCCCATGAGAACCGATCAAAGGTACTATCTGGTTGATGGCCACCAGGAAGGCAACAGCATACACCACCCCCAGCAGCCGGAGGATGACAAAGCGCGTAAGCCAGTAGCTGGGAGGGGCGCCCGGCATCCGAAAAATGCCGCCGGATCCGCTGTCCATTTTGTTTCCCGGTTCAACTTCCATTTACTTACTTACTTTTTGCACATTCCTCAATAATAGTACATTAATAGTAGTATATAGTTTGTTAAAATTTATCCTAAAATCTAATAATTATCGCGGAGTTCGAAAGGTGGTTGAAAGGAGCTTAAAAGGAGCGTGGCAGATTCATAGCGCGGCGCCCGGAGGGGGGTAATAAGGTATTGAAGGGACGCAAAATAACGAGATACTACAGGCTGGTGCCAGTGTTGTAAATAAATGACAATTAAATTATACAATATCTATGTATTTAGTAGAATATATTTCTACATTTGCAGGCGAAATATCAATAAGTTCTTTAATTTAATTATCAAGAAAGACTGAGGGAAAGGCCCGATGATGTCTTAGCAACCTGTAAGCCCATTGTTATAAAGGTGCTAATTCCTGTCCGCCGTAAAAAGCGGAAAAGATAATATCCGCAAATTATTGCGCAGCTTATGGCTGGTCATTGTGCCTTTCTCTCCAAAATTTCCTGTTTAGTTAGATTTCTGAAAATTTCTGCCTGCATAAAATAGGCGTTAAAATTTACAACTATGAATATTAAACATCTACTAATTACCTGTTCGTTTTTAATAAGCGCACTGCTTGCCGGCGCACAAACGGCAAAACCAGCCGATAGTGCATCTGTTGACCGTGGCTATATTGTAAAAGTTGGCGACCAGGCCCCTGCCGATTTTGAACTGGTATTGGCCGATGGCAGTAAAATGTCATTAAAAGAGTTGCGTGGCAAAGTAGTTATCCTGCAGTTTACTGCCAGCTGGTGCAGTGTATGCCGCCAGGAAATGCCTCATCTTGAAAAGGAAATATGGCAAGCCTACAAAGACAATGGTCTGATCCTGATAGGGGTAGACCGCGATGAACCCCTTGAAAAGGTACAGCACTTTCAACAGGAAATGAAGATCAGCTACCCATTGGCGCTTGATCCGGGGGCTAATATTTTTGGTCGTTTTGCCAATAAAAAAAGCGGGGTAACCCGCAATGTAGTTATCGATAAAGATGGGAAGATTGTTTACCTCACCCGTTTGTATGACACACAGGAATTTGCATCGATGCTAAAAGCAGTAGATGTGCTGGTTAACAATAAAACTGCATCTGTAAACTAAATAAAGGCTTAAAGCTAAATAGTGATTTTAACTCTGTATTTAAACTGACCCTGTTACCATCTATATATCAAATTGTTATGAAAACAACAAGAGCACCTTTCCAAAACGTACCCCCTGCCAGCAAATTGGTATCATTTTCCTCCGCATCTGTTTACCTGTATATGCAGTGTATGCGTTGTTGCTGTTAACTTAATGGCAACGGTTATTAGCCCTATGCCTGCTGCAGCTCGCAGCATTTGCTTATAACCAACACAATCAATAATGAATTTACCGGCACTATAAAGTATCCAGCGGGGATTGTTTTGCCAAAAACGCTGCTGACTGGCTTCGCTGTGCCGGCAACAAAAACTAATTAATCATTAACCATCATGTTAAAAAATTACAAATTTTTACTGGCAATCCTGTTGCCCTTTTTTCTCATCCAAACGGTTGCGGCGCAATCTGTTAAAATAGGTGGGGTGGTAACCGCCAAGTCAGACGGCCTGCCATTGCCTGGTGTTAATATCTCTGTTAAGGGTAGCACAACCGGTGCTCAAACCAATGCTGATGGCAAGTTCAACATCTCAGCCAATGTTAACGATGTATTGAAGATTACCTATATAGGTTTTGCAACACAGGAGATAACGGTAAGGCAAAATGAAACCAATTTACAGGTCATATTACAGGATGCTCCTAATTCCCTTAACGAGGTAGTAATCACGGCGCTTAATATTTCTAAAGACAAGAAATCACTGGGTTATTCTGTTCAGGGATTAAAATCAAAAGACATCTCTGAGGCAAAGGAGACCAACCTGGTAAACGCGCTGGCAGGTAAAATTGCAGGTGTACAGGTTACCAACAGCCAGGGTGATATGGGATCATCCCGCATCATAATCCGTGGCGAAACCTCTATCGCAGGTAATAATCAGCCATTATTTGTGGTAGATGGTACTATTGTTGATAATTCCCAGTTCCTGGGTACAAATGGTTCAAGGGATTTTGCCAATGCCATAGCCGATCTTAACTCCGAGGATATTGAATCTGTAAGCGTACTCAAGGGCCCAAACGCGGCGGCGCTTTATGGATACCGGGCTGCTGCGGGTGTTATCCTTATTAAAACCAAAACTGGTAAAAGTTCAAAAGGATTGGGGATCAGTATTAATTCAAATACAAGTTTCTCCAATCTGCAGGTTTTGCCGGATTACCAAAATCAGTATGGTCAGGGTTCAAACGGTAAGTTCAGCTATGTGGATGGCAAAGGTGGTGGCGTAAATGATGGTGTCGACGAAAGCTGGGGTCCGGCTCTTGACGGTTCACTTATTCCACAGTTTTATTCAAATGGGCAGGCTGTGCCATTTGTGGCGCACCCCAATAATGTAAAGGATTTTTTTAAAACGGGTGTAACCCTTAATAATGGTATAGCGCTATCCGGGAGTAGTGATAAGGCTGATTACCGCCTATCCTACAACAACCTGCATCAAACTGGAGTTATTCCCAATACATCACAGGGCAGAAATTCGTTTTTACTGAACTCTACCTTCAGGCTTAGCCCTAAATTAACAATAACTACCATTGCAAATTACATCAAAGATGATGCAGATAACCTGCCTGGGGCAGGTGGCAGAAGAGCTACCAGTACTATGCTGCAGTTCACCTGGTTTGGCCGCCAGGTTGATATTAATCAATTGAAAAACTATAAGGATGCCAATGGCAATACTTTTAACTGGAACAACAGCTATTATAGCAACCCTTACTGGCTGGCTTATGAAAACACAGTTGGACAACACAAGAACCGAATTATTGGAAGTGTTGAGTTAAACTATAAGATCATCGAAGGTTTATCGGCCAATTTCCGTACCGGTACTGATTATTATAACGACCGTCGTAAAATAAAAGTAGCCTATGGTACCAACGGAACACCGTTTGGTTCGTACGAGGAAGATGCCTATAGCGTAAACGAAACCAATACCGAAGCCCGCCTGCAATACACCAAAAAACTTAGTAATGATTTCTCATTAGATGTATTGGGCGGTGGTAATATCAGCACCATAGTAAATGAGCAAAACGACCAGGTGGCACCCAAGTTGGCAGTTGCTGGTTTATATACACTCAAAAATTCGCGCGATCCGCTGGTGTCATCAAATGACTACGGCAAGCTGAAAACGTATAGTTATTTTGCATCGGCACAATTGGGTTATAAAAATTACGCGTTTATTAACCTTACAGGCCGTAACGACTGGTCATCAACTTTGCCGGCGGCTAACTTGTCTTATTTCTACCCATCTGTAAATGGTAGCTTAATATTATCAGAGGCGCTGGATATTAAGAGCAACGTGCTTACCTACGCTAAATTAAGAGGCGGATGGTCAAAAGTGGGTAAGGCAACCACACCATACCAACTGATCAACGTTTATGATTTTACGGCTCCTTTTAACACAAATCCGCAACAAAGCGCAAACAGTGTAGATCTGAACCCAAATCTGAAACCCGAAACCACAACATCTGCTGAGGCTGGATTTGAATTAGGTTTTTTTCAGGACAGGGTACATTTGGATGTGAGCGTGTACAACACCAATAGTGTAAACCAGATTATAAAGGTTGATGTAAGCCCATCTACCGGTTACAGTCAAAAGCTGATCAATGGTGGCAAGATCAACAACAAAGGTTTAGAAGTTCAGCTGGGTTTAACCCCAATAAAATCAAAAGATTTTACCTGGGATATTACTACCAATTATTCCCTTAACCGGAGTAAGGTAGTTTCGCTTGATGCCGAAGGCCGTTTACAAAGTTACATCCTGGGTACCGATCGTACAGTACAGGTACTGGCTGCTGTTGGTCAGCCTTATGGCACCTTGTTTGGCAACGCTTATACCCGTAATTCATCCGGGCAGATAGTTATTGGAGCTAATGGAACACCGGTTATTAACCCCGCCAAGCAATACCTGGGGAAATTTACACCAAATTGGCTGGGTAGTATCAATAACAGTTTTACCTATAAAGGTATTAACCTGGGTGTTTTGGTTGACGCACGCTTTGGTGGTTCTATTTACTCAAACACCAACCGTACCGGTACCTACACTGGTGTACTGGCATCAACATTGCCGGGGCGTGGTGCCGCAAATGGAGGTTTAAGTTATTACTATCCGGGTAATAATACCTCCGCAACGGCTGTGCAGGCAGGTAGCGCCCCTAATGGCGAAACTGTTTATCATGATGGGGTGATATTTAAAGGCGTAAAGGCTGATGGGACAGCTAATACTACCATATTACCTGCGCAATCCTACTACAAGGGGTTTACAAATGTTGATGAAGCATTTGTATATGATGCCTCCTATATTAAACTGCGCGAGGTAAAGTTGGGTTACACTTTTCCATCTAAGTGGGTTAAGGGTGTTGGCCTTCAATCGGCTACCTTTTCTATCGTTGGGCGCAACCTGTGGATCATCCATAAAAATGCACCTAATATCGATCCGGAAACTGCCTTCAACAATGGCAATGGCCAGGGCCTGGAAGACCTTACCCTGCCAACCGTACGCAACATCGGTTTTAATATCAACCTTAAATTCTAATGATCATGAAACTTAAATATACAGCTATATTATTGTCAGGTGCACTTTTGCTATCAGTTGCATCCTGCAAAAAAGATTTGGTTGAGATCAATCAAAATCCTAATGCTGCGCAAACCGCGCAGCCAGATTACTTACTTACAGCGGCCACAAAGGCTACTGCCGATACTTACTGGGGTACAGCCAATAACATGGATGCCAGCTTGCTATTTGTGCAATACTGGGCCAAAATTCAATATACCGATCCCGATAGGTATATATACAGTAACAGCGCTTTCCAGGAATTGTGGACGGTTGGTTATTCAAAAAGTATAGTAAACCTTAACCAGATCATCAAACTGGGCGACGCGCAAGGCAATACCAATTACAAGGGCGTAGCGCTGGTACTGCGTTCGTGGGTGTTTACCTTGCTTACCGAAGCTTATGGCAATATCCCTTATAAACAGGCAGCCAATATCGATCAGTACCTTACACCGGCTTATGATAGCCAAAAGGACGTTTATTTTGCACTGCTGGATGATTTAAAAGCCGCCCAAACAGCGCTTGATCCGTCAGGTAAGGCTATTGCAGGCGATGTTATTTATGGCAACAATATAGCCCTGTGGAAAAAGTTTGCCAACTCGCTGCGCCTGCRCATCGCCTTACGCATTGCCGATAGGGAACCCGCGAAAGCTAAACAGGTTTTGGCAGATATCCAGATCGAAGGCGGCGCCTACATCAGTGCCAATACCGAAACCGCGCAGTTTACTTATGTAGATTCGCCAAACCAGAACCCTATCAGCAATTTGTTTGATACCCGGGATGACTATCGCATCAGTAAAACTATTGTAGATAAACTGGTTGCGCTAAATGATCCCCGACTGAAGGTGTATGCCAGCCCAACCAAAGATGCCACGCCGCAAACCTACGTTGGTATACCTAATGGTTTACTGGTTGGTGATGCCAGTAATCTGGGCTTTGCCAAAACATCAAAACCGGGAACTTACTTTTTGGCGCCGCATGCCCCGGCGGTGATCATCAGCTATGCCGAAACCTTGTTTGACCAGGCCGAAGCTGTTGCACGTGGCTTTATTACCGGCGATGCAGCCGGTTTATACAAACAGGCGGTAACCGCCTCGCTAAAGCAATACAGCATTGCCGATGCGGATATTACTACTTACACAGCCCTGCCTGCCGTGCAATACGATGCCACCAACTACAAAAAATCAATAGGCGAACAAAAATGGATAGCGCTTTTTGGCCAGGGCCTGGAAGCCTTTGCCGAGTGGCGCAGGCTTGATTATCCGCAATTACAGCCCGCTGTAGCCGGTACTTTGAGTGGCAAATTGCCATTAAGGTTTATTTATCCCGGTACCGAGCAATCATTAAACGGTAATAACTATAAAGCGGCGGTGGCCAGCCAGGGCGCTGATGTGCTTACCACAAAATTATGGTTTGATGTAAATTAGAAACAGGTAAGCGGCCATATTTAGGTAGCTACCTTTTATGGTCGCTTTTTAAAAAGGCGGAGTGGCCGAGTGGCTTAGGCGGGGGTCTGCAAAACCCTTTACGGTGGTTCGAATCCATCCTCACGCCTCATTATTAAAATGCTAAAATATCATTCATCTGAAAAAGCAGCCCTTTAAGGTTGCGCCGCATGATTACGATTGAAAATTAATTGAGAATAGCAATTGATTTTTTAACTTAGTTTTCTGTTGAATCATGTGAAATGAAAATAGCTACCTAMAATGTTAACGGCGTTAATGGACGCCTACCCGTGTTACTCCGCTGGCTGGCAGAAACCGCGCCGGATGTTGTTTGTCTGCAGGAACTCAAAGCGCCACAGGAAAAATTCCCCGAACAGGCGATCAATGATGCCGGTTATAAGGCCATTTGGCATGGACAGAAAAGCTGGAACGGCGTGGCGATTTTATCCCGTAATGGCGATATCCAGGAATCCAGGCGTGCATTACCCGGCGATCCTGAAGATCTGCACAGCCGCTATATCGAAGCCATGGTGAATGGTGTGATGATCGGCTGCCTCTATCTGCCTAACGGTAACCCGGCACCAGGACCCAAGTTTGACTATAAGTTGCAATGGTTTGACCGCCTGGCCGCTCATGCCCTGGATCTGCTTAACCAGGAAATACCGGTAGTTTTATGCGGCGATTATAACGTGATGCCCACCGAGCAGGATGTTTATAAGCCCGAGCGCTGGCTCGACGATGCCCTGTTCCGCCCCGAAACCCGTGCAGCTTTCCATGGCCTGTTGACGCAGGGCTGGACCGATGCCATCCGGAAATTATATCCTACCGAAACGATCTATACCTTTTATGATTATTTCCGTAATGCCTACGGACGTGACGCGGGTCTGCGGATTGATCATTTCCTGCTCAGTCCAAAATTAAAAAACCGGCTTAAAGCTGCCGGTGTAGACCGCCATGTGCGCGGCTGGGAAAAGACCAGCGATCATTGCCCCGTCTGGATCGAACTAACACCTTAACCCTATGCCCAACCTCTGTGGATATAAAGCGACAGGAAAAAGCCATAACGACGATACTGAGTGATCTTTGCGAAAATAACATTTTGTCATCTTAGCGCCATTATGTTTGTGTCTTTGAAATGTTTCAGGCACCTGCTCGTCTTAGCTATATATGAAGAAACGAATCCTTGCCATTGTACTGCTATGGCTGATAATTGATACTTACTTTTTTACGGCAGTTGAAACGCTGACTCAAAACTCCTTTCTATACCTGGCCTACTGGTTATTTGACGCCTTACTGGCGGGTACTATCTTATTTAGTGTGATGACCAGGAAAACCAAACTCGTATCCTGGCTGATGGCGCTGATGCTGCTCTCTTTTGTACCCAAGCTGGTGGGCTCCATAGTTATGGTGCTCGAAGATTTCACCCGCGTGTTCCGGGGCTTCCCGCCGCGCAGCTATGCTGTAAGTGAGTTTGTGCTGATCTTAGCCGCGGTGCTTTTCGGTCTATTGCTGTTTGGCATTACGCGTGGGCGTCATTACTATAAAGTTCGGCGGGAGACCCTTTATTTTGATGATCTGCCCGAAACCTTTGACGGTTTTACCATTACCCAGTTATCTGATATTCATTCCGGCAGTTTCAGTGATAGGCGAGGGGTGCAAAAAGGACTTGACCTGGTTAACGCGCAAAACAGCGACCTGATCCTTTTTACCGGCGACCTGGTTAACAACACGGCGACCGAAATGGATCCATGGATACCGGCTTTCGCCGAATTGGAAGCACCTTATGGCAAATACTCGGTACTTGGTAACCATGATTATGGCGATTACATACAATGGGAAAATAAGGCGGCGCAACAAGCCAACCTAAACCGCCTGAAGCAGGTGCACCAGGAAATCGGGTTTCAATTGCTCCTTAACGAGTCTATGCCAATTCAGAAGGATGACCAGTCTGTAGCGTTGATCGGTGTCGAAAACTGGGGAAAGGGTGGTTTTCATAAATATGGCGATCTCAAAAAGGCTACAGCCAACGTGCCCGACAACGCCTTCAAAATACTGATGTCGCATGACCCTTCGCATTGGGACGCAGTAACGCTTGGCCATCACCAGCCAATCCACCTTACGCTGGCTGGTCACACGCATGGTATGCAGTTCGGCTTTGAATTATTCGGCTTTAAATGGAGCCCGATCAAATATGTTTACAAACAATGGGCGGGCCTTTACCAAAAAAGCGGTCTTTACCTATATGTTAACCGGGGCTTTGGGTTCCTCGGCCTTAAGGGGCGCGTGGGCATCTGGCCAGAGATAGCAGTGCTCACTTTAAAACGTAAATCCTTAGTTTAGCGCGATGAGCCTGGTAACTTATCCTATGCTGCCCGCTTCCTGCCTTGATTTTATGCGCATGCTGGCAGCTAACAATAACCGCGAGTGGTTTGCAACACATAAGGATGCTTATCAAAACGAGCTCGGCCTGGTGGAGCACTTTGCCGGCGCCCTGTTGAAAGACCTTCAAACACATGATGTTATCGAAACGCCTGCAGGTAAAAAAGGCCTGCACCGCATCTACCGCGACATCCGTTTTTCCAAAGATAAAACCCCGTTTAAAACCAACTGGAGCGGTGGTTTCCGGCGTGCCACCAAATACCGCCGTGGCGGTTATTATTACAACTTTGAGCCCGGTAACAGTTTTGTTTTGGGCGGTTTCCGGGGGCCAAACCCACAGGATTTAAAACGGATAAGGGATGATATTGCCTTTGATGCCAGGCCATTACGTAACAT